>NZ_JACJEO010000021.1:0-91019 GCF_014164115.1 Pseudoalteromonas sp. SG45-2 | reverse complement strand
TGGGCACTACGACTTTCTACCGCTGTGGGCACTACGACATCCTACTGCGTAGCGCACCGACCTCACATTGTAGAGAGCCCGACTAGAAATAGTCGGGCTTTTTTACATCTGCAGAAAAGTGAAATGTGCGCAGTTAACACACACTCATACCAACATCCATCACGTGGGTCGTTCGAGCGTAGCGACTCCCGACGTTAAAATCACATCTCGGAGTGTGCAATTAATATTTATAAAAGTAGGATTGTTAATGAGTGCAGAGATATTTAGTCGTTAATCATTACTTAAAATTTTATCTAGTTGTCCTGTTCTCATTTTTATTTAGATACTTCTAATAAAGTACTTAAGAAAACTGTACTATTACAGGTGTTTTAAAATAACTATAACGAGAAACAAATGAAATTATTAACTGCAGCAACTTTATTACTTGCTTCATCGACAGCCTTTGCACGCCCTGCACCGTTAGTGTCTATTCCTACTCATGATGCCTTTTTTAATAGTATTGCAGCGCATTGTGGTAAAGCTTTTGAAGGTGAAGTAGCGGTAGATAACGCGAAAGGCCCAAGCTCATTTACAGATAAAAAACTGGTTATGCATGTACGTAAATGTGGTGAGACTGAGTTACAAGTACCGTTTCATGTAGGAGACGATGCATCACGTACGTGGATCATAACTAAAACGGGTAGCGGCTTGAGTTTAAAGCACGATCATCGTCATAAAGATGGAACAGACGACGCATCAACTATGTATGGTGGCCATACGCTTGATGCAGGGTCTGCGCAGATACAGTCGTTTCCAGCAGACCAATACTCTAAAGAGTTATTTGTAAAACAAGGTCTTGCGCAGTCTGTAGGTAATACATGGCAAATGTATATTTACCCAGAAGTATTTACTTATCGATTAATTCGCCAAGGACGTGAGTTTAAGGTGGATTTTGATTTAACTAAACCGATTACTCCACCATCAGCACCTTGGGGTTATAAATAAGGTTACTTACCCTTACTTGTATCTTCTTTAGTTTCGCATTGGAGTAAAACACTTAAATCAGGTTGGTAAGCGCGTGGTTTTGTTGGAAAGCGTTCGTACTCTTGCACGCCTTCAAGTACTTTCAACATAAAGGTATTGCCGCGGCATAGACGGTCAGCATGACGTAACAAAAATACACTTTGATTGGTAAAGTGTTTGTAATCGTCTGACTGGATTTCTATTTTATAGTTGTCTTCGCCAATTTGTGTTTGGTAGTAATGTACTTTGTTATCAAAGTCGTAGAGCTTCTCGGTTTCGGCTTTTTCAGCAAGTGCAGTATTTGCACTCGAAAGGGCCACCAGCGTAGCGCCTATAAATAAGCGTGGTGTGTTTATTCCTTTCATAAAATGTATCCTTTAATTTGCGAACTTTATACCCATTAATAAGAGTAATAAGGTCGATTTCTTTACGTATTAGTCTAACACCCAAAAAGGGAAAGTGTGATGTTCAAACAAATAAAACAACTTTTTGCTGTATTCGATGAACAGCAGCCAAGTATGCAAGAGCACGACTTAAAAACAGCGGTTGCTGCATTATTAATTGAAGTTATGCGCGCAGATACCAAGCTTGAACATGATGAACAACGAACCCTGACTGTAACCTTAAAAAAGTACTTTAATTTAACAGACACTGAGGTTAATGAGCTTACTAATAATGCGGCAAGTAGCTTAGATGATTCGATAGATTACTTTCAGTTTTCAAAACAGATTAATGAGCATTGTAGCGCGGAGCAGCGAATAGAAATAATAGAGTTATTATGGCGCTTAGCGTATGCCGATGGAGAAATAGATCCCCAAGAAGACTACGTTATACGTAAAGTAGCAGGGCTTTTATATGTAACGCATACCGACTTTATCGCCGCCAAAATAGCAGCGACAAAGTAATTAGTTATTTAGGCGTGCAAGTTATCTTAACTTACTTGCAACGCTTACTAACTGATGAGCGAGGGCTGATACTTTTTCAGCCGTTACAGGTTCATTTATTTGCCCATTCTCATTAAACAGTGTGTGCACAGCGGGTACTGCAAGTTGATCGGCAAGTACTAACGATCCAATGCCGCTTAATATATCACGCACATGATTTAAACCGCGTAAGCCGCCAAGCCCACCAGGCGATGCTGCAAACAAAGCAACCACTTTATTACGAAAAGCAGGAACAGCACCTTGCTCTGTACGCGATGCCCAATCAATCGCATTTTTTAGTGCTGCGGTAATAGAGCCGTTGTACTCTGGGCTTGCTAGTAAAATACCGTCGGCTGTACGTAGCTTATCTTTTAAAAGCTGTACATCGCTTGGTGTACCTTGCGCTTCAATATCTTCGTTAAATAGTGGGATGTTTAATTCGTTTAGTTTTATTACTTCTACTTCAGCACCTGTTTGTAGAGCAAAACGTGCTGCCTCATTAATAATTTTTTGGTTAAAGCTTTCTTGGCGAAGGCTTCCAGCTAGGGCGATAATTTTTGGTGCTGACATGGTAGTGGCCTTTTAATGTTTTAAGTTACATGACTAATGTAGCAAAATTTCACTTGTAGAAAACCCTAATAAACGCAACACTTGTGTGCGTATATGCACATAAGTAAAAGGTAGGCAGCATGGCGATAAAATTTGAAGATTGGCAAGACGTTAAAGTTGCGTTCGAAGTAGCACGGTTAGGCACGCTAACAGCAGCGGCCGAGGAGCTTAATGTGCACCACAGCACAGTGCTTAGGCGAATTAATAATCTTGAAAAAAACTTAAATGCACGGCTTTTTCATCGCCATGCTCGTGGCTACAAGGTTACTGAAATTGGCACCAAGTTATTTGCAACAGCACAAACAATCCATAGCTCCTTAGAGCAGTTACAAAACGATATAGTAGCGGCCGATAGCACCCTTAGAGGTAGTTTGTTGCTAACGACGGTAAGTGGCTTCATGGATGTCCTTGGTGATGTATGTGAGCAATTTCAGGCGCTACATCCACAAGTGCAGCTTGAGGTTATTTTAGAACAAAAAAGGCTAAGGCTCGATCACGGACAAGCACATATTGCAGTGCGTGCAGGCCCAAGACCTGATGAAGGCGATTATATTGCTCAGCATTTGGCGCAGCTTTCATCGGGTTTATACGCTAATAAACGTTACATTAATAAATACGGTATGCCTAAATTATTAATTGATTTACAACAACATAACTTTGTATCGGGCGTGGCAGGTTTTAATGCCCGCGTGCCTTATTTTGCATGGGCTGATGAGCACATTCCTGCATCGCAAATAAAGCTGCGAGTATCTGAAACTGCAGAAGCGACTCGTGCAATCATTAAAGGGCTAGGCATTGGCGGATTACAACATGACGTAGCGGCGCAATATCCTGATTTAGTGCCTATATTGCACAGTGAGTTAAGCTGGCCTACCGATGTATGGTTAGTCACGCATCACTTAGTGCATCGTACTGCTAAAGTACAAGCTTTTGCAGGGTTGTTAAAAACACACTTTAGTAAGTTAGCTGCTAATCAATAGTTTTAGCAGCGTGTTAGCTGTATTTTAAATGATTATAGTGTTTTTTTTACTTCTATCCCTAGGCGTTTAGCCAAGCGTACTAAGTTTGCTCTATCTAATTCAAGTACTCTTGCTGCTGCTGACCAGTTGTAGTTATGCTTCTTTAATTGCTCGGTAATTACGTTGTATTGCAACGATTCTACAGCTTGCTTTAAAGGTTGGTTGATTAAGGTGTTGGTTGTACTTTGGCTTGCTACTAGAGAGTTTTGCGGCGCACTCGGTGTTAAGTCACAGTGCTCGCTTGTAATGGTTATTATCGGATTTTGCCATTGGCTTTGTTTTTCTTTTAGGGCGCTGCGGCTAATGACATGTTCAAGCTCGCGCACGTTACCTGGCCAGCTGTACTGATTAAGCAGTACTTGCGCTTCAGGGCTTAGTTTTAATTGTTTTATCCCTAATTTACGGGCTGTTTGCTCAATAAAATAACCAGCTAAGAGTGTTATGTCGTGCTCGCGTTTACTAAGTGGTGGCACAGTAATAGGGTAGACACTGAGGCGATGGTATAAATCGGCTCTAAAGCGACCTTGAGCTACTTCTTCTTTTAAATTTCTGTTGGTTGCGGCAATGACGCGTACATCTACGTACTTTGGCGTGTCTTCTCCTACCGTTTGTATTTCGCCACTTTGTAGCACTCGTAATAGTTTACTTTGCATGGCAAGGGGTAGTTCCCCAATTTCATCTAAAAATAACGTGCCGCCATCAGCTAATTGAAATTTACCTTGGCGCGAATTTTGTGCGCCTGTAAAAGCCCCTTTCGCATGACCAAAAAATTCACTTTCAGCGAGGTTTTCGGGAAGCGATGCACAATTTAAGTGAATAAGCAGTTGATCTTTGCGAGCTGAATTTAAGTGAATATTACGTGCAACAAGCTCTTTCCCTACCCCTGTTTCACCTAATATAAGCACGCTAAAGTTAGATGCTGCAACGAGTTTAATTTCGTTTTTAAGTGTTTGCATTAGTGGACTTTGACCAATAATTTCACCGCCGTCACGTGTTAATGCTTCACGATTTAGTTCTTGTACTAATGCACTTGAGTGCTGTGCATGCTGTTTGTAATGGGCAAGTTCTAAGGCCGTTTTAAAGTGCGCGCTACACAGCGTTTGTAAGGTATTGAGTGTATCAGCGCTTATGCTGTTAAATGCATTGGCGTTAAGGCTATCAAACGTAAGTACGCCAAGTAGCGCGTTTTTATCATAAAGAGGTAAACCTAAACATGCATGTACCGGTATGTCGCCGGTTTTAGCTAATAGTAATCCGTCGTATGGATCGGGTAGTGGGCAGTCGTGCGCAAATTGAAGCGCGAGTGTGCTTTTGCAAATAGCTTCTAGGCGAGGGTGTTCTACTATTTTAAATCGTCTGCCTAAACTGTCGGGCATTAATCCTTTAATTGCCAGTGGTTTTAATTGTTCGCCCTGAAGCACTAATAACGCACTTGCATCACTTGGAATAACCCGCTCAACCGTTGCTAGTAATTTATCAAAGCTATGCTCGTGTAGTGTACTTTGAGCAAGCTCTAGAGCAACTTGTGTAAGGTTGAATTGCTGGTTCACGTCAAAATGACCTATTTGTGTTTTTATGAGTTAATTTATAGTAGGTCATAAAGACTCACACTGTAAAGTGATTTAATTTAACTTGTTGAATTTAATTAATTAAACTTGTTGGCACAGTATGTGTAATAGCTAAGTAACGTAGTTAGTTACAGAGATCGCCATGAACACACTAATGCTGAATAATTTAAATAATCAAACACAGTTTAGTTCACTGCATGAGGCACTAGCGTGCGCTGAATACTTTTTTGCTCAGTATGGTGTAGGGCAGGAAATAAAATAATGCGCCCTATAAACTTAACTGAGCCAATGCCAGCACGCGTTGCTATTCATCAAGTATCTCAATGGTCGTTATGGATGCTAGCTTTTAGGCCTTTCTTTTTAGGCGGTGGCTTATTGGCATTTTTGTCAGTGGGGTATTGGCTACTTATTTTAACAGGCCATGCAAGTTGGCACTTATCGATACCTGCGACATTATGGCACGCGCACGAAATGCTGTTTGGCTTTGCAGGAGTTGTAGCTGTTGGCTTTTTACTTACCGCAGCACAAACGTGGACAGGCGTGCCGAGCATAAGTGGCAAAGCCCTTATGTGGCTTACGTTTATATGGCTTGCAGCGCGCTTAGCATTTTTTGTAGTACTGCCAGATATTGCTCATTTTAATTTATATGCTGCACTTACATTACAAGTTATTTGGTGGCTAGGCGCCATAACCGCGTTGGCTAATATGTTATTAAAAGCCAATAGCAAAAGTAACTATCCGTTTTTAGCTATTTTAGCTGTGCTTTGTGGGCTCAATGTATTGTATTTAATACTTGTTTTACAACAAAACATGCAGCTTGCACTTGGTGTGGTTGATACCGCAGTGCTGGTTATTACTTTACTAGTTGGCATTGTTGCGGGCCGCGTTTTACCATTTTTTACCGCTAAAGGTCTGGGGTTAGCCGCACAAGTTCGCACTCCTAAAATAGATAAAGCTGTTATGTATTTATCTATTGTGGCTATCACTTTATTTTTCATCAACAAGTTGTTTTTGAACACGATTAATCCTGCGTTAGTTGTTGCAACTGTTGCTGCGCTTCACCTGCTTAGGGCTGGTTGTTGGTGGGATAGCAAGGTATTGAGAGTGCCGTTGTTATGGTCTTTACATTTTTCCTACTTAGCGTTAGGCGTAGGGTTAATGATGGTTGCATTTAGCTTTTATAGCAGTGCAATGCAATTTAAAGATGCGCTGCACTTAATCACTATTGGCACAATAGGTATGATGATTTTAGCAATGATGACGCGTGTATCGCATGGTCATACAGGGCGGATACTCGCTATTCCTCATTACATGGCTGTTGCTTTTGCATTTTTGCTTGTGGCCGCTATTACTCGTTCATTACTCCCTTTTATTATTAGGCCTCACCTTGCTTGGCAAATAAGTGCTTTGCTGTGGTTAGTAGCTTTTTCATTATTTTTAATTCACTGCACACCTATATTAACGCGGCGTCGTGTTGATGGGCGTCGTGGTTAGTTCATCCATAGGAAATACATATGTTATCTGATAAAACCATTGAGATTGTAAAAAGCACAGTTCCGTTATTAGCGCAGGCGGGTACGGTTGTTACCGATCATTTTTATAAGCGTTTATTTAGTCATAATCCTGAGCTTAAAAATATTTTTAATATGGCGAACCAAGATACAGGTCGTCAGCAATTTGCACTTTTTAATGCATTGGCTGCGTATGCACAAAATATTGATAATTTAGCCGTATTAAAAGAAGCGCTAACACGTATTAATCATAAGCATACAAGCTTGAATATTTTACCTGAGCATTACCCTATTGTAGGTGCACACTTAATTGGTACGCTTAAAGAACTTCTTCCTGAGCAATTTACTCCCGATGTTGAATACGCTTGGCGCGAAGCTTACGGCGTACTTGCTGATATTTGTATAACCGAAGAAGCTGCTTTGTATGAGCACAGTAAAAATAAACACGGTGGTTGGGCGGGAACTCGGCAATTTGAAATAACCAACAAACAGGCCGAATCAGAACTAGTAACGAGTTTTACACTTACGCCAGTTGATGGCGAAGCTGTTATTACACATAAACCAGGGCAGTATTTAGGTATTAAAGTTAAGCCAGAGGGCGCTGAATATGAAGAAATTCGCCAGTATTCTATTTCACAAAAAAGTAACGCTAAAAACTACCGTATTAGTGTTAAAAAAGAGCTACAGCCAAAGCCTGGCATGGTGTCTAATTATTTACACTCATTAGAGCAAGGCACTATTGTTGAGTTATACCCGCCGGCAGGAGACTTCTTTTTACGCAATAACACAAGTCCAGTGGTTCTCATTTCAGCAGGTGTTGGGCAAACGCCAATGCTGGCTATGCTTGAAACGTTATTAAGTGACAATTCTAATCAAGAGATTATGTATTTACATGCTTGCGAAAATACTCAGCAACATTCGTTTTCAAAATATTTATATGATCTAACAGCGCAGAATAACCACTTGAAAACAATAACGTGGTTTAACCAAGCGACAGAGGGCGCTGACTTTACTGGGTTAATGAACCTAAATGCAGTACAAGCACAGCTACCATTGAGTAATGGCGACTTTTACTTATGTGGTCCTGCCGGTTTTATGGCATTTATAAAAAAGCAGTTACTTGAACTAGGTGTTAAAAACGAGCAGATTCATTATGAAGTGTTTGGTCCGCATGAAGACTTGTAATAACGCTTTAAAATAGAAAAAGGCGTACAGCGATGTGCTGCGCGCCTTTTTATAAACGCTAATAAAGTGCTTTATAACTCTTTACAGGTCACACCTTCAAGTACTGTAGTAAGCTCTTTTTTAGGATAGTAAAGCTCGCATTGGTTATTACGTAGTTGCAAAATAAACTTCTCAGATTTTATATTATGCGCGCCCATAATTACTCTGCCATCAGACCCTTTACTCATTGCATGATCAATTAGCAGTTCGCTACGTTTAGTAAATACGGAATCGGAAAGTGTTACTAATGCGCCTCCCTTAGCTTGTTGAATTGCCTGTTGTAGTGTTGCAATAACGCTAGGATTAACGCTCGTTAATATAGCGGGTTTAGCGGGATCACTATTTACACTTTGGCATCCACCTAAAGCGAATAAGGTAGCTAATGGGAGTAATAATTTATCCATTACCTTTCCTCACTCAGTGTTGGCCAAGTTAAGTCCATATTACGCTGGGTAAATTGCTCAGGCATATTTAAAGGAATGAGAGATTCACGAGAGCTTGAAAAATTAGCTGGCTCTGCTTTTGCAGCAGCCGTTCTAATTGGGCAATTGCCATTTTCAACATGAAACAATGCGGTGGCTAAAACGGCCTCGTCACTGTCGCCTAACTGATGATCAAAGTCGTCCTCAATTTCACAACCTTGAACATCAGCATCAAATTGTGGCGTAGGGGTTGGTGTAAAACCCGCAGCGTATTCGCCAAATCCTTTGCTATTTACCCCACTAAATTGAATAGTGTAATAGGTTGTTGCGCAGTTATGAGTTGGGGTAAAGCCATAGGGCTTACCGCAGGTTGTATCGCCAATTAAAATAACTTCTGCGTCTATACCTTTTAAACCATTAATAAAAGCTTCTGATGCCGAACAGGTGCCTGATGTGCTTAATACATAAACCTTCGATAAGTTTAAATCAGGTAGGTTTTCACCTGTGCTAAAAAAAGTAGAGTAATCTATTTCTTCATCAATAAATGGAAAAGGCGAATCAACGGGTTGTTTATCGTTTTGTTGAGTTTGATAATAAAAGCGGTTGTTAACGTTGGCATTACCGGCAACCATATAAGCCAATTGTGCCGACAGTGCTAATAAACCACCACCGTTATATCTAAAGTCGATTACAAGCTCATCAATACCATCGGTTTTAAACTTATTTACTGCATCAATAAGCCCTTCTTGGGCAATGCTTATATGACTATTAAATTGCATGTAACCCACGCTTGAACCATTTGCGGTTGTAATCGTTTTAACATTTTGAACCGGTGTTTGTTCAATATTGCCAGCGGTTACATTAAATGTTTTTTCGGCGCCATCGTTACTGCGTACAACAATAGTATGTGAGTCGCCGTTAGTAGGACTAAATAAACCTTCGTTAAGCGTATCTACACCCGACTGTGTATTGGTATTAATGCTAACACCGTCAACTGAAAGTACAGTATCACCACGTTGAAAGCCTATTTGGCTTGCAGGTGAATCATCTTCAAGATAAGCGACGCGTAAAATACGGTCGGCTGTATCGCCAATAAACGCCCAATTTATACCGTAACCAGAAGTAACGCCCGATTGCGCTTCTTGAAAGTAATCTTCAGTAGGTTCTGAAAAATGAAAGTTATCTTTTTTTGCCCCTGAGTCGGTAAGCTGCTCTGTTTTTAATTGGGCAAAATAATCGGCTACTGTGGCAAAGCTTTCAGGATCGTTATCGGCAATCTCATCATACCAAAGGTAGGTTTCGTCGCTCCAAGAGCGAAGCCAGAGTTTTTCGTAAAGGGCAGAACCGGCTTGATCTGGGTAAGGCTCGTTGTTATTAAAGGGATCGTTACCCGTACGCGGGGTTTCGCAAAAGTTTTTTAAATCGTTAGAGGGTTCAAATACACCCGCAGTCCATGTTGGACTGCTACTAACAGGTGTTGTAACTACAGGGGCTGAGTCGATACCGCTACCGCCGCCGCCACAACCGGTCAAAGCAAAGCCCGCAAATGCAGTGAAAATGGCAAGCGAGGTTTTATTATTTTTAAACATAGTTAAGGGCTTTTTTGTAAATAAGTTGTTTAAAATATTACAACACTCGCTCGTTTATTCAACATTTATAACTTTGATTTATGTAAATGAGTGTTAAAGCTTAGAGCTTGCTCGCACTACTTGTATCTGCGAATGCTTGCTTTTGCCATGCATTAAATAACTTTTGCTGTTTATCAGAGATTTTTAAACCGTATGTTTTTTGCATGTAAGCGTAGGTGTCAGCTATACGTTTTCGTGCATAAACAGGCGGTTCAACTACACGTTGCTTAAAGTTTACTTTTACTTCGCAACGACCATATTGTGTGGCGTTTTCGCTAAGCATACCAAAACGATAATTAGAGCGATCGGCATTAATTTCGCCAATAGCTGGCGCTAAGTTATTTATATCAGCTTCCATTTTTCTAAATTTAGCACTTACTTTACGGCAGTTTTTACGCCCGCCATCTTGCCAGCATTGTAGCTGGTGACCAAATTCCCACGCCGGAACAATGTGCTCCCACTCAATGCGTAGTGCTCGCACATTTACTTTACCTGAGCGGGTAAGGGTATTTCGAGGAATGTAACCACAGTTAGACGGGTCAGGAACGAGTTTTTTGCCTTCTTTTTTAATGTCGCAACCGCAGTAAATGCTTTTGGCGTTGTCAGGTAGGGTTTTAATTAAATGTCTTTTAGCCGTTGAAAAACGGGTAAATTGTTCGGCTGATACCGAAACGCACACACAACAAGCCAATAAGGCCAGAATAAATCGAGTCATATCCATCACAAATGTGAACTACAGGAATAGGCAGTTTAAAGCCCTGAAGATAAAAGATAAAGTTAACTTAAGGCCTACGCTTATATTAATAAAAAGTGCCTGATTAATTTTTTTACTCAAAGTTACTTTCACTATTCATTTATTTCTCAATATTTATCGTATTTTAACCACACAAGGTTACCCGTTAAGGAGTATGCTTAAAGCTTACTCAATATGAGGATTTGGATTGCAAATGAAATTTGTTGATTATTATGCAGTGCTTGGAATATCGCCTGATGCAGATGATAAAGCGGTTAAAGTTGCTTATAAAAAGTTAGCCAGAAAATATCACCCAGATGTAAGCAAAGAGCCTCAAGCAGAAGATAAGTTTAAAGAAATAGCAGAAGCTTACGAAGTCATCCATAACAAAGAAGAACGGGTAAAATACGACGAGTTACGTCGTCACCAACAAAATCGTGCTCGTCAACAGCAAGGCCATTATGGTGGTAACAATGCCTCTTCGCAAAGTAATTATCAGCAAAGCGATCCTCAAACCGACCAAGAGTTTTCTGACTTTATTAATGCAATGTTTGGCGGAGCTGGTGGATTCGATCGTTCCGGGCAGAGCAGAAGTAACGCCGCTCGCGCGCAAAAAGGACAAGATGTGGAAATAGAGTTCCCAATTTTTCTTGAAGAGACTTTAGTTGATACCGTTAAGCCTGTTGAGTTTATGTTACCGCAGCGAGACAGCAGTGGCCGTGTCACTGAAATTAAAAAATCACTTAAAGTGAAAATTCCTGCAAGCTCAGTAAATGGCGAGCGAATTCGACTAAAAGGGCAAGGCGGGTTAGGGTCAGCGAATGGGCAAAATGGCGACTTGTATTTACAAATTAGTTTAGTGCCTCACCCATTATTTGATGTTGAGGGTCATAACCTAAATATAGTTGTCCCTCTTGCACCATGGGAAGCGGCTCTTGGTACAAAGCTAAATTTACCTACGTTGACAGGTAATATCCAATTAACTATTCCTTCTAATAGTCAGTCTGGTCAACGCTTGCGTATTAAAGGTAAGGGATTAATGAGTAAAAAAGCCAAAGGTGATTTATTTGCTGTGCTTAAAATTGTTAATCCAACATCTGTTGATGATACCAGTAAAAAACTGTGGGAAGAATTAGCCAAAAAAGCTCACTTTGATCCCCGTAATAACTGGAGCAAACCATAATGCAAATTATCGTGACACAAAAAGACGATTTACTTACTAGCAAAGAGCTATGTTTGAGCAGTGATATTAGCGAAGCAATTTTGTATGAACTAGTTGAGCACAATATTGCGGTTCCAATTGAGGGGGATCATGTTACGCAGTGGCAATTTACGGTATCTGCAGTGACCTTAGTTAAAAAAGCGGCCCGTATCCAACATGACTTTTCGTTAGATTGGTCGGCAATAGCTTTAGTTTTACAATTGCTGGATGAGCGTGATGAGTTGATTTTCGAAAACGAAATGTTAAAGCGACATTTGAGTCGATTTAAGCACTTGGAATAAAATAAGCCCTAGGCTTATTTACTCTTTGATAAGTGGGCGCTAGCTCTCAAAAACCAATATGACTATTTTGATTTATTCTTATTTTTAATTCGGATAAATCGTTTTAGTCGTATATTTTGTATAAGTAGTAATATTCCACTTAAACAAAAAAGTACACTGGTTGCTGAAAAGCTAATAAGCAGTGGATTATTAAAATTCTCTCGCTCATCGTAATCCATAATATGTAACATCCAAAAAAAGTCGAATATTCGCCATAGCGTGCTGCGAACGGTAACAACTTTGCCGTTATTTTCTGACAAGTACAGTGTTGTGTTAAATGTGTCGTCAAATTGTACCTGCCAAACATTGGTTTTATATCCAACTTCTCGCATACCTTGCTTTAGTAGTACAGCGCTTGTTACTTGAGCGTCAATAAGTAAGTGTGCTTTAGCATTTGCGGTAATTTGTATTTTAGTTGGCGGTTCAAATGGTCGGCCTGTTATTCCATTGAAGCTTTGCTGCTCGTTATTACTAAAGACAGTAATAAGTGGTGTAGTTAAGAAGTTCTCAAAAATTATTTGTGTTGGATTAAACACCTGAGAGGCAATATCGTCAAGGGAGGCAACATAATCAGCCTGCGTAAATGGGTTATTAAGAGTACGTGTTGCAAGATGCTCCCCATGAACTTTATCAAGAGGGATTGCACTCATAATTAAACCACCTAGTAACCATGCTAAAATTTGTAGTGCTAATAAATATCCTAACCATTTATGTAACTTGCGAGCATGTTTAAATATTTTTTTATTCATGTTTTAGTCTTATTATTTTTAGAAGCTAGTTTATTACATTAATAGGATAAGTTACTGCGACATTTTGTCGCAGTTTAAACTATAGCTTACTGTAATCATTTAAAAATAAAAAAGATTACACTTAAATTCCTAACATGACTTATCTGTTTAATTGAGCTGAATATTTGATATCCAGCTAGCTTTAAATGCTAAAAAATACTTAAAAGCTGCGAAATATCCATATAAAGTGGTTAATAGAGCATAGTTGATTTGGTATAACGGTAAAACTACGTTAAAGTTTGCAATGAAATTATTAGAGGATAAATACGAAACGATGTCGGAAATTCAATTTTTAAATGTAGATCTTGAGCTTGAATCAAAGCAAGATATTAGTTTGCTAGTGGCGGACTTGAAAAAAGTCGCGACGATTTTACATTATGACAAAGACGAATACCGTCAACTAGCGCGTATTGAAGCTACAGGTGAGGTGAGCACACCTGATAAAGCCATAAACCATATATGTGAGCTTATTGAATCGTGTTCGCGTAATGCGCTAAAGCAATGGTTAAGCTGTTCACGTAGAACGTTTGATATTGGTTTTGAATCAGGGACTTCTCCTAAGTGCTTTAATCAAGCCTTAGATGCAGATACATTATTGCGTATATCTGCGATTGGTGCGGGTATGGAAATTACCATTTACCCAATCGAAAAGTAACTATCTTCGCTCTACGACTGCTGCGGTCATTTTTGATACGCAGCACAGATCATTGCGGCTATTTGTAATTTTTATTTCCCATACTGAACTACGTTTGCCAATATGAAACGCTCTAGCCGTTGCTGTTAAAGTGCCGTTGCGAGATGCTTTTAAATGACTTGCGCTAATTTCCTGCCCTACACAGTAAAATTTAGTAAAATCGACAACAAAGTTAGCGGCATAGCTGGCAACTGTTTCGGCAAGTACAACGTTAGCACCGCCGTGAACCATGCCCATTGGGTTATGATGCTCAGGAATTGCCGGCATTGTGGCAACCAAATAATCATCGCCAATTTCTGTGACTTCTATCCCCATAGTTTTCATTAATGTTCCTTGGCCATTAATGCCTTGTTCTAACTGCTTGCACAGCTCTAAGGTGATGGGCTGGTACCAAATACTCATAATGTCTCCTTTGCATTTTTAATCATTTATAAACTTAGCTTTAGTTATATCCTTGAAATGTACACAAGTGAAATTACTTTAGCTATTTTAAGGCTTAATTTAAATTTGCGATTTTTATTTAACTGTATATACTCACAGTTAAATGTACTGTATGGAAAACCAGTTGTATGCGACCATTAACGAACCGCCAAGCTCAAATACTCGAACTAATTAAAGTTTTTATTAAAGACACTGGTATGCCTCCTACACGTGCTGAAATAGCGCAAACATTAGGTTTTAAAAGTGCCAATGCTGCTGAAGAACATTTAAAAGCACTTGCTAAAAAAGGCGCAATTAAAATGAAACCAGGTGCAAGCCGTGGTATTCAATTAATTGAAGAAGAAGAGCCAGAACAATTAGGTTTACCGCTTATAGGGCGTGTTGCTGCTGGTTCACCTATTTTGGCGCAAGAGCACGTTGAAAGTCACTGCAAAATCGATCCATTAATGTTTAAACCGGCTGCAGATTTTTTACTACGCGTTAACGGTATGAGCATGAAAGATATTGGTATTATGGATGGTGATTTACTTGCTGTACATCGTACTCAAACCGCTGAAAACGGACAAGTTGTTGTTGCCCGCCTAGACGAAGACGTAACTGTAAAACGTCTTGAGAAAGCGGGTCGTAAAGTATTACTTCATGCTGAAAACGACGATTTTGACTCTATTGAAGTAGATCTTGAGAATGAGTCTTTTAATATTGAAGGCTTAGCCGTTGGCGTTATAAGAAACGCTGATTGGATGTGACTTTAAAAATAGCTTTTAAACAAGCAGTTTTATAAATGCGTACTAATTAGTACGCATTTTTGTTTTAAAATTTGTACTAAAAAATAGGGCGTAAACAGCCCACTGACTATTTAAGCTGTAAACTTTTTTGCACTTATATTTCCCCCCTCCGAATGCGTTAAACCCCTTTGTTTTGCTCATATTTTGAACTTCCTGTTGCCCAGTTGATTACTGATTTTTATTAATTATTCAATATCACCTGATTGTTTTTTATACTAAAACTTGCTTGTTGTTCGTTTTTTAGCTAATTGTTAATGTGCTGAGCTAATAATAACTCACAGCTTTTTAGTTTTGAGAACACACAATATACACAAACTCGTTGTTGGCGCAGCAAAACCAATCAATATTAAATAAGATTGGCTAAAAAAATAAAAATAACGAATTGGCGTTTAAGCCGTATGCCTCTTCGCTTTGCATTCGCAATAGCATCAAAGGAGCCGTCACATGGGTAAACTGACCTCTACCTTGTGGCTTATATTATGTGTTTTTTCGCACCCAGTTTTGGCTAACAGCCAATACAATATGCGCAAAGGCGTAACCGATATAAGCAATAATGTATATCAGCTGCACATGACCATATTTATAATATGTTGTGTGATTGGGGTGATAGTGTTCGCAATTATGTTTTGGGCACTTATTCATCACCGTAAATCTAAAGGGGCTGTACCGGCCCAATTTCACGAAAGCACTAAAGTAGAAATACTTTGGACTGCAATTCCGTTTGTTATTTTAATTGCTATGGCAGTACCAGCCACTAAAACCCTAATTGCAATGGAAGATGCCAGCAAAGCTGATCTCACTATTAAAATTACGGGTTCGCAATGGAAATGGCATTATGAATATATGGGCGAAGATGTAGAGTTCTACTCTATTTTATCTACCCCGCAAGATGAAATCGCGAATCTTGCAGATAAAAATCCTAACTACTTACTTGAGGTTGATAAGCCTCTTGTACTGCCAATAAATCAAAAAGTACGATTTTTAATGACTTCTGACGATGTTATTCACTCTTGGTGGGTACCTGATTTTGCAGTTAAAAAAGATGCGAACCCCGGCTTTATAAACGAAACATGGACGAACATAAACGAAGAAGGTACTTACCGAGGCCAATGTGCTGAGTTGTGTGGTAAAGACCATGGCTTTATGCCCGTTGTGGTGGTCGCTAAATCTGAGGCTGATTTTAAAACATGGCTTACAGATGCAAAGCAGGCTAAACAAAAAGCAGCATTAGCAGATGCCGCATTACTTGATAAAACCCTCCCAAAAGAAGAATTAATGACTTTAGGCGAACAAGTATATATGGCTAATTGTGCTGCATGTCATCAACCTACTGGCATGGGGTTACCGGGCGTATTTCCTGCACTTAAAGGCAGCCCGATAGTGCTTGGCGATATAAAAGATCACATTGATGTAGTTATCCATGGACGACCCGGTACGGCAATGCAAGCTTTTGCCAAGCAGTTATCTATAAAGCAATTAGCTGCGGTTATTACTTATAAACGTAATGCGTGGGGTAATGATACGGGTGATGTTATTCAACCGAGTCAAATACAGACGGCACTTGATGCCAAAGTGGAGGCGAACTAATGAGTAGCATAGTAGAACAACCTAACGCCAATGAAGCTCATCATGCTCATCACCCAGCTAAAGGTTTTAAACGCTGGCTTTACACAACTAATCATAAAGATATAGGTAGTTTATATTTAATTTTTTCGCTGACCATGTTCTTAATTGGTGGCGCAATGGCTATGGTGATCAGAGCTGAATTATTTCAACCAGGTTTACAGTTGGTCGACCCTCACTTTTTTAATCAAATGACCACAGTGCATGGTTTAATTATGGTGTTTGGTGCGGTTATGCCCGCCTTTACAGGCCTTGCTAACTGGATGATACCACTCATGATTGGCGCGCCAGATATGGCGTTGCCAAGAATGAATAACTGGAGCTTTTGGATTTTACCGTTTGCGTTTCTAATCCTATTGGCATCGTTATTTATGCCTGGTGGGGGGCCTGCATTTGGTTGGACTTTTTATGCACCACTGTCCACAACATACAGTAATGATAATACTGCATTGTTTGTATTTGCCGTACATATTATGGGAATTAGCTCAATAATGGGCGCAATCAATGTGATTGTAACCATAGTGAACTTACGTGCCCCAGGCATGACATGGATGAAGTTGCCCTTATTTGTATGGACGTGGTTAATTACTGCCTTTTTATTAATAGCCGTAATGCCAGTGCTTGCAGGGGCTGTCACTATGGTACTTACCGATAAGTATTTTGCGACCAGCTTTTTTGATGCCGCAGGCGGTGGCGACCCGGTGATGTTCCAACACATTTTTTGGTTTTTTGGTCACCCCGAAGTATACATTATGATTCTTCCTGCCTTTGGCATTATATCTACAATAGTACCTACCTTTTCTCGTAAAAAACTTTTTGGCTATGCCTCAATGGTATACGCCACATCCTCCATAGCACTATTGAGCTTTATTGTATGGGCTCATCATATGTTTACCACTGGAATGCCGGTCGCTGGCGAGTTGTTTTTTATGTACGCGACCATGCTTATATCGGTACCTACAGGAGTAAAAGTATTTAATTGGGTTGCCACAATGTGGAAAGGCTCAATAACTTTTGAAGTGCCAATGCTTTTTAGTATTGCGTTTATTGTGCTGTTTACCTTGGGTGGTTTTTCGGGATTGATGCTGGCAATTACACCTGCTGATTTTCAATATCACGATACTTATTTTGTAGTGGCGCACTTTCATTATGTATTAGTAACAGGGGCCGTATTTTCGATAATGGCAGGAGCTTATTACTGGTTGCCCAAGTGGACGGGCAATATGTTTAATATCACGTTAGCTAAATGGCATTTTTGGCTATCACTGGTGAGCGTGAACGTACTGTTTTTTCCTATGCATTTTGTAGGGCTTGCCGGTATGCCGCGTCGAATTCCCGATTACGCACTCCAATTTGCCGACTTTAACGCAATCATAAGTATTGGTGGATTTGCCTTTGGTTTATCGCAATTGTTGTTTGTAGCTGTGGTAATTAAATGTGCACGCGGCGGTGATAAAGTACCTGCAAAGGTATGGGAAGGGGCTGAAGGACTTGAGTGGGAAGTTGACTCTCCAGCGCCATATCATACTTTTTCTAAGCCGCCGGTAATCAAGTAATGACACACGCACCGCTACTCAAACGTTTAGTACTTATTTGCATAGGCATGTTTGCCTTTGCCTTTGCTTTAGTACCTTTGTATGACGTGTTTTGCGACGTAACAGGGCTTAATGGAAAACCTTCGCTTGAGCAAGCAGAGCAAAGTACGCAAATAATACAAAACCGAGAAGTTGGCGTTAGTTTTACTACTCACGCGCAAAGAGGTGCACCGTTTGAAGTTAAATCAAAAGAATACAGTGTTGTGGTAAAACCCGGTGCAATGCGTGAAGTAATGTTTAGTGCTAAAAATAACAGCAACCTAGATAAAGTAATGCAGGCTGTACCATCAGTCTCGCCAGGTAAAGCGGCAAAGTATTTACATAAAATAGCGTGTTTTTGCTTTGATCAGCAACCTCTAAAAGCAGGGGAAGAACTTGAATTTAAATTACTTTTTTATGTTGATACAGCACTGCCAAGCGACATTGAAGAATTAACTTTATCTTATACCGTATTTGATATTAGTGAACAGCTGGTGGCAAGTAATAACTAGCTTTTCAAACTAGTGTGAAACTAGGAGTAAATAAAATGAATCAAGAATATGAGCATTATTATGTACCAGAGCAAAGCCCGTGGCCTATTGTGGGCGCTGTTGCATTGTTTTTTATTGCAGTAGGGGCAGGCTTAACAGTTATGAGTGTAGGCAAAGAAGGGGGGAGCGGGGTTTACCTGCTTTATGCCGGTATTGCTGTGCTTGTGTATATGTTGTTTAGCTGGTTTAAAAATGTAATTAGTGAGTCGGACCAAGGTTTGTACTCAGCACAAATGGATCGCTCTTTTAGGCAAGGTATGAGCTGGTTTATTTTTTCTGAAGTTATGTTTTTTATGGCCTTTTTTGGTGCGCTTTTTTATGCACGCGTATTGTCGGTACCTTGGCTTGGAGGCGCAGGCAATAATGCAATGACCAATGAAGTATTATGGCCTACTTTTGAAGCCGTTTGGCCGCTAGTTTCAACACCTGCAGGCGAAACTACTCAAGCTATGGGCTGGCAAGGTTTGCCGCTTATCAATACCTTAATACTGCTTACTTCCTCAGTTACTCTACATTTTGCCCACGTAGCGATGGAAAACAATAAACGCACTCCACTTAAGGTTTTTTTAGGCGCTACTATTTTATTGGGTGTTTGCTTTTTAGGACTGCAAGTTGAGGAGTACATGCATGCATATAATGATCTTAACCTAACGCTAGATGCGGGTATTTACGGTAATACGTTCTTTTTATTGACTGGTTTTCATGGCATGCATGTAACGCTAGGAACCGTACTTTTATTTGTAATATTTTTACGGATATTAAAAGGGCACTTTACTAAAGATAAGCACTTTGCTTTTCAAGCAGCTGCTTGGTATTGGCACTTTGTTGATGTGGTGTGGCTGTGTTTGTTTGTATTTGTATATGTGCTGTAGCGTTTATTGGCGAATTATTTGCTTTAATAAAACCAAGTTTAAGCGCTGCAATAACAACAACTAAAACAACGACCGAAAACAATACGCGACGACCTAAAAAGTGAGACATTGGTCGTCCCCCTGTTTTCCCTGACACCATAATAAACAATGCTCTAAATAAGTTAAAAAGTATAAATATTAACAACAGTACGATAATAATTTTAATAATCACTGAGTTGACCCTTTATGCAGTTAGTTTTATGGCACAAACAAAAGCTTAGCTCACTAATCACACTTTGTATGGTTGTGGTTGTTGTACTTGTGTGTGTGCGATTAGGGTTTTGGCAGTTGGAGCGAGGTGAGCAAAAGCAGCAACAACTAACCGCCATTGCTAAGCAACAGACTCGTGGTGTGATGAGCTGGTCTCAATTACTTAACCTGCCTGATAGCTGGAACAAAACTGGTGTATTGGTTGAGTTAAAAGGGCGGTTTGTGCAAAACCAATATTGGCTTTTAGATAATCAAGTTTATAACGGACAAGTAGGGTACGACCTACTTGCTTTACTAAAGCCAGATAGCGAAGAAAAAGTGATTTTAGTTAATTTAGGATGGGTAAAAGCGCCTATATCTAGAGATACACTGCCAAAGGTTACTCTGCCTACAGGTGTTTTTATTCTTAAAGCGCAAATAAAAGAAAATAACTTAAGTAGCTTCACGCTTGAAGATAAAACGACAAATAACGACTTACCTACAAGAATCCAATCTATCGACTTGAATATGCTGAGCACCCAAAGCCAGCAATCATTAATTAATTTTATGGCTTACAGACAAGGTACTGGTGATGAGATTGCAACACCTCATTATGAGGCCGTTGTTATGAGCCCTCAAAAGCATAATGCCTACGCTTTGCAATGGTTTTTAATTGCTGTTGCATGTGCTGTTGTGGCTATTTTTGCGAGTAAAAAAAGGACACATAATGAAAAATAATCCCCTTTTGTTGTTTGTGGGTTGCTGCGCTATCCCATTAATTTTGGCATATGGCGCATTAAAGTTTGATTGGTTGCCTACTGCAATTACTAATAATGGCGAGTTTTTAAGCCAAGAAATAAAACTTAAAAATTGGCCGCAAAATAATCCCAAACAATGGACTATCGCACTTAATTATTCAAACGAATGTAACACCCCATGCAGCGAACAACTCAATGCACTTAATAACTTATATGTGGCACTTGGTAAAAACCAAGGCAAGGTTGATATGGCTGTAATGGGAAGCCCCGACAATAAAAATCTACCATGGAAAATTATTACCGAGCAACAGAGTTTAAATCCTGCAAGTTTATATTTAATTGATCATATGGGGTTAGTGGTACTTGAATATCCCTTTAAGGTCGAGCCACAAGAAAACCGTTTAGTACAAAAAGGGTTATTAAAAGATCTAAAAAAATTACTTAACTATTCTCGTTCTAGCTAATTAAGTTGAGCTTAAGTTGGAGTATCTGATGTATAAAAATTATAAAAACTTAGTATTAATAACAGGATTACTCGCTTTGATTGTAGTTGCTTTAGGTGCGTACACCCGCTTAAGTGATGCGGGATTAGGGTGCCCCGATTGGCCTGGTTGTTATGGCTTTTTAATGGTACCTAAGCATGAGGCTGACATAGCCTTAGCAACTCAAAGCTACCCCGATATGATGTTCGAAACCGCAAAAGCGTGGAAAGAAATGATTCATCGCTACTTTGCAGGTGCTTTAGGTTTACTTATTTTAGGTTTATTTGTGTTGGCTTTTTTAAAACGCCAATATCCAACTACGCCAGTTAAATTGCCTTTGGCTTTACTTCTACTAGTGGTATTTCAGGCTGCCCTTGGTATGTGGACAGTAACCATGAACCTTCAGCCGCTTATTGTAATGGGCCACTTATTAGGTGGCTTTAGTATTTTGTCACTTATAACGCTTTTATATTTACGGCTAACCGCAAAACCTATTATGGGTGGCGATAGCGGCGCAAAACGCTATTTTGGTTTAAGTTTAGTTGCGCTCAGTGTATTGATTATCCAAATTGCACTTGGTGGTTGGCTGGCTGCAAATTACGCCGCTCCTCATTGTAGTGGTTTGCCATTGTGTAATTACGCACAACCGTTTTCATTGAGTAGCGTATTTCAATTACCACTTGAGCACAGTAATTATGAATTTGGTGTGTTATCGCAGCAAGCGCGTATGTCTATTCATTTATTACACCGCATTTGGGCACTGGTTACTTGCATCGTTCTGGCGCTAATTATGTGGAAAATATACAGCCAAGCGTACTCTAAAAAAATTAAAAATTGCGTGGTGAGCGTATTGCTTACCCTGCTTTGCCAAATTAGCTTAGGGCTTATTTTAGTACATTGGCATATTCCGTTGGGAGTTGCACTGGCGCATAACTTGATGGCTGCCATACTATTATTAAGCATGGTTAGGTTGTGTTATTACCTAAAATCACGCACATAAAGGGGAAATATAATGGCACTTATAATTGATAAAAAAATACTGCTACCCGTTAATACTCAATCGCTAATTTCGCGTACTCATAATTTGCTGCAAGACTACTTAGCAATTAGTAAATTTAAAGTGGTAGCCATGCTGGTACTAACAGCTTGGGTTGGTTTAGCGCTGGCTCCTGATGTAGGGCGCGGTATGGCTGTACAGTTTATTAGCTTGTTAGGTATAGGGCTACTTTCTGCTGCTGCAGCGGTTATTAATCATGTGGTTGATAGTGAGATAGACTCAAAAATGGCAAGGACTCGTCATCGTCCTGTGGCTAAAGGGCGTTTAAGTAAAACACATGCGCTTAGTTTTGCAGCTGTTATTGGGGTTGCGGGTTTTATTATGCTAATGGTGTGGGCTAATACCTTAACCGCTATATTAACGTTATTTGCATTGGTAGGTTATGCATTTGTTTATACATCATTTTTAAAGCGTGCTACACCGCAAAATATTGTTATAGGTGGGTTGGCTGGCGCAATGCCTCCATTATTAGGTTGGGTGTCAGAAACAAACCAAATGGCAGCAGCCCCTTGGTTACTTGTAATGATAATATTTACCTGGACTCCGCCACACTTTTGGGCGCTGGCTATAGCGCGAAAAAGTGATTATGAACGCGCTAAAATTCCTATGTTACCAGTAACCCATGGAATCGACTTTTGTAAAACGTGCGTCGTTGCCTACTCTGTTTTACTCGCTGTAGTTTGCGTATTACCTTATTTAATTGGTATGTCTGGATTAATATATTTAATAGGTGCGTGTGTATTAAATGCAGTGTTTATATATAAAGCCGTCAAATTAAAAATTGCTGGAAATGATGAGACTGCAATGGACTTATTTCGTTTTTCGATTATTCATTTAATGGTACTCTTTGTAATCTTATTTATAGATAAATGGCTCACTTTATGAAGCAGTTATGGCTTGGATTAATTGTTGTTTTAGTTTTGTTTTTATCAGCATGTTCAAATGAAAATAGTCCACCAGATGTAGATGCATTAGTTTACGAAAATGCAAAGCCATTGTCTGATTTTACGCTAAACGATCAGCGCGGCGAATTAGTGACTAAGCAACAATTTTTAGGACAGTGGAATTTAGTATTTTTAGGCTACACAAGCTGCCCAGATATTTGTCCATTAACACTTGCTAAGTTAAATGCTGTTTATAAAAACTTACAAGCAGATTATCCGCTGCAAATTTGGTTTTTATCGGTTGATCCAAAACGCGATACACCAGCTAAACGAAAGCAATATATAGATTACTTTAATCCTGACTTTTTAGCTGTATCAGGGGAGCATAAACACCTTTTTCCTGTTGTTAGAGAGCTTGGTTTAATTTACGCCATTAGCGATAGTAGTGAATCAGAATATGCAGTTGATCATAGTGCTTCGGTCGCTATGGTTGATCAAAATGGAGCGGTTAGAGCTATTTTTAAACCAGAATTCAAACAAGGTAGTGTGCCATTAATTAATGCGACGACTTTAACGAAAGAGTTTAAAAAAATAGCCGATTACTACAAAAACTAGTTTTTACTTTTTACCAATTTGAAAGGAGCTTTAGGCTCCTTTTTTTGTTTTTTAACGACGATTTAAATTTAATTAAGCATTTTATGGCAATTTTAATAACTAGGGCTAAGCTTTTGTTATGAATTGAATTGACAGGGAATGCACCTACTAAATGCTAAAACTTCCAAGCGAACTTGCTATTACGCAAGTTGAAACACTACATCAAGATTTACTGCACGAACTCAATAGCAACGATGATATCTGTCTTGATATTAACGATGTGATTTCTGCTGATACTGCCTCAATTCAACTTTTATGCGCCTTACAAAAACACCTACTTACCATACAGCACAAAATCATTTGGGTAGGCAGTAGCGAGGCCTTAACACATACAATCAATAAACTTGGCTTAAGCCAATACTTAACAACCGAAAGTAAAAGTTAGGGGTATATATGAAAAGAATTTTAGCGGTTGATGACTCAGCATCGATGCGTCAAATGGTGAGCTTTACATTAAAAACCGCAGGGTTTGATGTAACCGAAGCTAAAGATGGCAGTGAAGCTCTCGCTATTGCCAAGCAGCAAGACTTTGATGCCGTGATCTCAGATGTAAACATGCCAATAATGGATGGAATTACATTAATACGAGAGCTGCGTACTTTGCCTAGTTATAAATTTACACCATTACTGATGCTTACAACTGAGTCGGGTTTAGAAAAAAAAGTAGAAGGTAAAGCTGCTGGGGCAACAGGCTGGATTGTTAAACCATTTAATCCCGATCAGCTACTAGCGGTAATTAAAAAAGTTATTCGCTAAGGAGCGCAGTGTGAGTATAGATTTAAGTCAATTTTTTGAAGTTTTCTTTGAAGAGAGTTTTGAAGGCCTAGATACCATGGAGGCTGAGCTATTAAACTTAGTGCCAGGTGAGGAAGATTTAGAAACTATCAACACTATTTTTAGAGCTGCTCACTCAATAAAAGGAGGCAGTGGGACATTTGGTTTTAGCTCCGTTGCTGACTTTACTCATGTACTTGAAACATTACTAGATCAAATTCGCCAAGGTGAACGAGAGCTTAGTACCGAGCATGTTAATTTATTACTCAAAGCTGTGGATTGCTTACGCGCTTTACTTGCTGCACTTCAAGGTGAACAAGAGCCAGATTTAACCGAAGCAGATTTGTTAAAAGTACAATTTGAACATGTACTTGGAATGAAAAATGAAACACATGAGAATAAACCTCAAAGCTGTGAAGAGCAAACAAGTAGTAATACCTATCAAATAGACTTTAAACCTCATCATCATTTATTTAAAACAGGAAACGAGCCACTGTATATGATCAGTGAGCTTGAAGAGCTAGGTGAGTTAGAAACCACAGTATTTTACGATGAAGTTCCAGAAATCACCGATTTAAGTAGTGATGAATGTTTTTTACATTGGCGCTTTTTTTTAAGCACTAGCCATGATGAAAAAGCCATAAAAGAAGTGTTTGAATGGGTTGAAGACGATGCCGATATAAAAGTTGAATTATGTGGCGGCTTATTTGGCAATGATGAGCCAATACAACCTAATCAAGATGAGATACCTAAAGCTGTTGAGCTTGAAGAACCCGATTCAATAAAAGTAGCTGAGTTACCAAGTAAGCCACAGCAACCCGTTGCTAATAAAGATAAAAAACCTACAAGTGCACCAGAATCTACCTCTATACGTGTTGGCATTGATAAAGTTGATTCGTTAATAAATATGGTAGGTGAACTTGTTATTACACAAGCCATGCTAAATCAACTCAGCGAACAAGAAATCACACCAGCCACAATCACTTTACTACAAGAAGGCTTAGCACAACTTGCACATAATACGCGTGATTTACAAGAAAATGTGATGCGTATTCGTATGCTCCCAATTAATTTTGTATTTAGTCGTTTTCCTCGATTAGTGCGAGATATAGCGCAAAAGCTAAATAAGCAGGTTGAGCTAAAGCTGATTGGAGAGCAAACCGAGCTTGATAAAACAGTAATGGAAAAAATATCTGACCCTATGGTGCATTTAGTAAGAAACTCACTTGATCATGGGTTAGAGACTGTTGAGCAAAGACTGGCGGCAGGTAAAGATCCCGTTGGCACAGTAACCTTAAATGCATTTCATCAGGGTGGAAACATCGTTATTGAAATAATGGATGATGGGCAAGGGTTAAATACAAAAAAAATAAAAGAAAAAGCCATCGCTAACGAATTAATCTCAGCTGATAACCATCTCAGTGACGATGAAATAAATGAGCTTATTTTTATGCCCGGCTTTTCGACAATGGATGAGGTAAGTGACTTATCTGGTCGTGGAGTTGGGATGGATGTTGTTAAGCGAAATATCCAATCATTAAATGGCTCAGTGGAAGTAACCTCAGCGCCCGGTGTTGGTTCTACGTTTACTATTAGATTACCCCTTACTCTCGCTATTTTAGATGGGCAATTAGTTAAGGTGGCTCAGCATACTTATATTATTCCGCTCATTTCTATTGTGGAGTCACTGCAAATTGATATTGCAAAAGTGAGTCGAGTGGGTAAAAGCCTTGATGTATTGAGGCTTCGAGACGAATACATTCCTATATTAAGACTCTACGATATTTTTAATCATAAAAATGCTATTGAATCACTCGATAAAACGCTGCTTGTTGTTGTAGAAACAGATAACCAAAAGGTGGGTTTATTAGTTGATGATTTACTGTCTCAACAGCAGGTTGTTATTAAAAGTTTAGAGGCAAACTACCATAAAGTGGATGGCGTATCGGGTGCTACCATTTTAGGAGATGGGCGTGTATCGCTGATTGTGGATATTAGCGGCTTAATAAAGCTCTCAGGCTTAAAAAAGCCAGGTAGCCAAGAACTAACTATTGAAACGCAAGCCACTTTGGAGGCGTTATGAGCTCAGATCAAAGCCAGTTAAGTAACCAATTAAATCTTCAGCAACAGCAAGGTGTAAAACAGTTTTTAACTTTTATTATGGCTGATGAAGAATATGGCGTTGATATTTTAACAGTACAAGAAATTCGCAGTTGGGAAGAAATTACAGTACTGCCCAATGCACCTGAATTTGTAAAAGGCGTTATTAATTTACGCGGAACAATAGTGCCAATTATTGATTTACGGTTGCGCTTTGGATTACCAAGTGTCGACTATGGACCATTAACGGTGGTTATCGTTGTTAAAATAGAATTTGAACTAGGTAGTAAAATTATAGGTGTTGCTGTTGATGCCGTCTCTGATGTTTACAGTATTGCGGAGCAAGATGCGAAAGCGGTTCCTAGTTTGTCTGAATCGAGTAATTGTGAATATGTAGCTGGGTTGGTGAATGTTGGTGAAAAAATGGTAGCGCTAATTGACCTGCAAAAAACAATGAATATTTAGCAAATAGAAACTAAATGAATAATAAACTTAAAGGTGGTGATGAGCATGGGATGGTTTAGTAATCCAAAGCAGTCAAAATCAAGTAATGATTTAATTGTAGACGCATTGAATAAATCATTAGCGGTGATTGAATTTGAACCTAACGGAAAAATAATTACTGCAAATATGAATTTTCTAAACGCGATGGGCTATCGTCTTGAGGAGGTTCAAGGTCAGCATCACTCGATGTTTGTTGACCCAGATGAAGCTCAGGGCAACGATTATAAAAACTTTTGGCAACGCCTGCGTAATGGCGAGTTTATCTCAGATGAGTTTAAGCGTAATGCTAAAGGTGGAACTGAGGTATGGATCCAAGCAACTTATAACCCAATTGTTGATGAGCAAGGGCAAGTATTAAAAGTAGTTAAGTTTGCCACCGACGTGACTGAGCAAAAGTTAATAACAGCAGAAGCTTCAGGGCAAATTAGTGCTATAAGTAAATCTCAAGCGGTTATCGAATTTAATTTAGATGGCACTATTATTGATGCCAATGCTAACTTTTTAAATGCGCTTGGCTATCAACTTAGCGAGATTAAAGGCCAGCACCATAGGCTTTTTATTGATCCCGAACATGCAAATAGTATCGAATATAAAGAATTTTGGGCCAAACTAGGTCGCGGTGAATTTGATTCAGGGGAATATTTAAGAATAGGAAAGCAGGGTCAGGAGGTTTGGATTCAAGCATCTTATAATCCAATTTATGATATGAACGGCAAGCCGTTTAAAGTGATTAAATATGCATCTGATATTACTGAACAAAAAGAGCTTGAAAAGGCATCTCGCAAAGCAGCCGATTTAGCAAATGCGCTTAAAGTTTGCCAAGCAAACGTAATGATTGCTGATGAAAACCTTAAAATAGTATTTGTGAACGACCGTGTTCAGCAAATGCTAAAAGTCCGCGAAAAAGAATTACAAACCGTATTGCCAAGCTTTTCTGTTGATAATTTAATTGGCACCTGTGTTGATGATTTTCATAAGCACCCTAATCATCAACGTGATTTATTAAAAAACCTAGATAAGCCCTATAAAGCCGAGCTACTGTTAGCAGGTGTCACTTTTACCTTGATTGCTTCACCTTGGATCAGTCAAGACGGAAAGCATTTAGGCACCATTGTTGAGTGGGAAGATAGAACCAATGAAGTTGCGCTTGAAAAAGAAATCGCTGAGCTTATTGGTGCTGCAGGTAATGGCGAATTAGATACAAGAGTTGCAGAAGACGGGAAGGAAGGGTTCTTTTTACGTTTGGCTCAAGGATTAAATAGCTTAGTTAAAATAGTTGATGATGCCGTTGCCGACACTGGCAATATGCTCGATGCGATGGCAAGTGGTGATTTATCAAAACGTATTGAAAAAGAATACAAAGGTTCATTTGATAAACTTAAACGCGACGCAAATGCTACGGCAGATAAATTAACAGAAGTGATTAATCGCATAAATTCATCGGCAACGTTAGTAGCCAGTGGTGCAGAAGAAATTTCTCAAGGTAATGCTGATTTAAGCCAACGTACAGAAGAGCAAGCCTCGTCACTTGAAGAAACAGCTTCAAGTATGGAGGAAATGACCAGTACCGTTCGTCAAAATGCTGATAACGCAAAAGTAGCAAACGACTTGGCAGAAGAAACCTGTGAAAAAGCGATTCAAGGTGGTGAAGTTGTTAATAGAGCAGTTACGAGCATGTCGGCAATTAATGAGTCGAGCAAAAAAATTGCAGATATTATCGGTGTAATAGACGAAATCGCGTTTCAAACGAATTTATTAGCGCTTAATGCCGCTGTAGAGGCAGCAAGAGCGGGTGAGCAAGGTCGAGGCTTTGCGGTTGTTGCAGGTGAGGTTCGTAATTTAGCGCAGCGCTCTGCGGGCGCAGCGAAAGAAATTAAAGAGTTAATACGAGATAGTGTAGGCAAAGTAGCTGATGGTTCTCAATTAGTTAATGAGTCGGGCGCTACACTTAAAGAGATTGTTGTGTCGGTGCAAAGAGTGACGCAAATGATTTCTGATATTACGGAGGCATCTGAAGAACAAAGTGCGGGTATTGAGCAAGTTAACAAAGCTATTTCTCAAATGGACGAAATGACGCAACAAAATGCCGCTCTAGTAGAGCAAGCCTCTGCTGCTGGTGAGTCTATGGCTGAGCAAGCTAATGAGATGCGCCGATTACTTAACTTTTTCTCAGTAGATCAGCAAGAGATGACAATGATGTCATCAACTATGCGAACTCCTGAACTATCTCATAAGCCGCAAAGCCGTTTTGTGAGTAATAAGCCAAGGGGCGATAACTTTGTAGACTCAGCTGATGAGTGGGAAGAGTTTTAATATTTAGCCTTTTTATGCCTCGTCTAATAAATAGTTACAGCGAGGCACTACTTGTTAGCGTTAGGTTTAATTGAGAGCGAACAATGAAAGAGTTTTTGTGTACCGACCGCGACTTTAAGGAAATTGCCAGTTTAGTTTACAGCGCATGTGGAATTGTATTAGGGGATCATAAGCGAGAGATGGTTTATTCACGCTTAGCAAGACGTATTAGGGAGCGTAAATTAACTGATTTTAAAGCTTACTTAGAGTATCTGAATAGTCATAAAGATCAGGAGTTTGATGCCTTTATTAATGCAATAACAACGAACTTAACGTCTTTTTTTCGTGAAATACATCACTTTGAATTTATAAAATCTGAGCTTGTACCTGCTCTTTTAAAGGCAAATAAAAACAGTAAGCGAGTAAGAATCTGGTCTGCAGGTTGCTCCACAGGGGAAGAGCCTTACAGTTTGGCGATGACTTTAAATAACGCATTTCCGAGCAATTGGGATGTAAAAATACTAGCAACCGATTTAGACTCTAATGTATTGGCAAAAGCACAAAAAGGTATTTACACCGCAGCGAATGTTAATGGCTTAGATGACGTGCAACTTAAGCGTTGGTTTTTAAAAAGCAAAGACGGTGAAAATTATAAAGTTAGAGATAAACTAAAAGAGTCTATTTCTTTCAAGCGTTTAAACTTATTACAAGACTGGCCAATGAAAGGATCATTTGATCTTATTTTATGTCGTAATGTTGTTATTTACTTTGATAAAGAAACAAAAGATCAGCTTTTTAAGCGTTACGCCAATATATTAAATGAACAAGGTTATTTGTTTTTAGGTCACTCAGAAAGTATGGGTAAAGAGCATTCGCAATTCAAAAACTTAGGGAAAACTATGTACCAAAAGGGACAAAATGCACGCTGAGTTCAGGCCGGTATTACCTAACTTTGAACATATTAAACGATATTGGGATTCGGGCCGAGGTAGCGTTGTTGCTAAAGTACTTCCGGGTGAGTTTTATGTTTCTAAAAATAATGAACTGATCTCTACAGTTCTGGGTTCGTGTATTGCGGCTTGTGTATACGATGAAGTACTTGGTATTGGCGGGATGAATCACTTTATGTTACCAATTCAAAAGGGAGTAGAACTTAAAAATGCGCATAGTTTAAGTTGTCGGTACGGTAATTGGGCTATGGAGTATCTTATAAACGAAGTTTTAAAAAATGGCGCGTCTCGGTGTAACCTAAAAGTAAAACTTTTTGGCGGGGGGAAAATTATTAGTGCGATGACTGATATAGGGCTGGGTAATATTAGTTTTGCAGCAGCGTATATTAAAGAAGAGGCATTAAATCTAGTTGCCCATGATATGGGGGGGCCGTGGCCGCGAAAAATATTTTTTCACCCGAACACTGGTAAAGTTCATATGAAAAAACTTAAAAACCTACATAATAATACGATTGAAAAACGCGAAGTCCGTTACTTACAAAACCTTAAAAAGCAAGAAGTAGTAACCGATATAGAGCTGTTTTAGGAGTATGCATGATTAAAGTATTAATAATTGACGACTCCCCTTTAATTAGGCGTTTACTCACTGAAATATTACAACAAGCTAAAGACATTACAGTAGTGGGGAGTGCTGAGGATCCCTACGAAGCTCGCGAAATGATAAAAAAACTCAGTCCTGATGTATTAACGCTCGACGTAGAAATGCCAAAAATGGATGGTATTAGTTTTTTAAAAAACTTAATGCGATTAAGACCAATGCCAGTAGTGATGATTTCAACACTGACACAAAAAGGCTCTCCTACCACACTAGAAGCGCTCGAATTAGGGGCTGTTGATTTTATAGCTAAGCCTACTAATAACGTAAGAGAGCAATTGAGCCAATATGCCTCACTTGTCCAACAAAAGGTGCGAATAGCTGCTGGAGCAAGAGTAAGAAGCTATAAAAAAACGGTCGTCACAAATGAGCCTATTAATACTCATTCTCAGTTTTTACTTAATAAAGTAATAGCGATAGGTGCTTCAACGGGGGGGACTGAGGCTATAAAAGAAGTGCTTATTAAAATGCCACAAAATTGCCCGCCCATTGTAATTACTCAGCATATTCCTCCTGTGTTTAGCGCCTCATTTGCTGAGCGAATGAATCGTACATGCACGATAAATGTGAAAGAAGCTGAACATGGCGATAAGCTTAGCGCAGGCTGGGCTTATATAGCACCGGGTGGGTTTCATTTAAGTATTAAAAAACGAGGTGTTAGCTTGTATTGCCAGCTTGATGATGGCGAGCCGGTGAACAGACATAAACCTGCGGTAGATGTGTTGTTTAACTCATTAGTTGAAACTGGGGCTAAAAACGTAGTTGCAGCCATACTAACAGGAATGGGGAGTGATGGCGCAAAAGGTTTACTTGCACTAAAACAAAACGGAGCACATACCTTGGCTCAAGATGAGTATTCGTCTGTGGTATGGGGTATGCCTAAAGCAGCTGCTGAGCTAAATGCAGCTGACGAGATAGTTGCGCTGGATAAAATAACCCAGCGGCTTTTACATCAGGCCGTTAAGGTTTAGATGCTTCAATTACCCAAGGCTGCGAAAACCAAAAGTAATCACCAGGGCTTGAAATAGAAGGGGCCGTGCAATTAAAACGAGAACGCCCTTTATTAAGCACCTTTGGTGAGGTGATTTCGACAGTATTTTTAGTTATCCATTTTAAATCTGCTTGGCCTACGCTTGATACATAACAGGCAAATTGGCTCTTATGAAAATCACCCATCTTAAATTCCATTGTGAGCGTGGGTGGATTTTGCTGTGTAACGCTATCTTGATAAGTTAAATTGGTGATATTAAACGCGCGTGAGTTGAGCTTAGTAATAAGGGTTTCTAGCTTGCTGTAAAAGCCTGATGCAGGAAAACGCGGCAAGCGGCTAAAATTAGAATCTTTATTTACAGCGCCTGAGTGCTGGCCAATACCCACAAAACCAAGCTCTGTCACGAGTGCTTGCAGCTCGTTATTAAACTCACCATACGGGTATGCTAAGTATTTATAGTCGTGGCCTATTTCTTCTTTTATGCGCTTTTGAGAGTTAAGAATATCTTGCTTAATACGTGATTGCCATTGTGCATCGGTTTCGTTTTCAAGCTTAAGGTGTAAGTAATCATGCTGTCCGCTATGATTGGCTATTAATGCCCCTTTTTTAGATAATTCTTTGAGCTTATCCCACCCCATTACGTAACTCATACCTTCGTCTATTAATTTAGGATTTACAAAGATAGTGTACGGGTAGCCAAACTTTTCTAAAATAGGTGCGGCTTGTTCATAGTTATTGTTATAGCCATCATCAAAGGTGATGGCTAGAGTTTTATCAGGTAAAGTTTCACCTTGTTGAAGCGCGCTAATTAACTCATTAAGAGGAATAACGTTAAAGTTGTGCTCTTTTAAATAGCTTAAGTGCTCCGTAAATGTATTGGCGCTAACGCTCGTGACAGCGGGTAGGGTTTCACTAACATGATGATACTGTAAAATAATGGCTGCTTGAGCCCGTACAGATACACTAATGAGGATAAATAACACTAAATGAAACAATTTCTTATACATAATAAGGCACACCATAAAAGCTTGCTGTTGTTAGCGGGTCCGATGATACTATCAAATATCACAGTGCCGTTGTTAGGAATTGTTGATACTGCTGTAATTGGGCACTTAGGAAGCGCTCATTACTTAGCTGGAATTGCCCTTGGCTCTGCAGTTATATCTATTTTATTTTGGCTTGCTGGTTTTTTAAGAATGAGCACCACGGGACTCGTGGCACAAGCATACGGAAAAAACGATTTAACCCAACTTGCCGCTTTACTTAAACGTAGCCTATTGCTTGCAAGCGCAGTGGCCGTGCTATTAATTGTGTTATCCCCATTAATAAAGCACGCTATTGCTTACCTCTCCGCAGCCAATGGCGACGTACTTAACCAAGCTTATCAGTATTTTAGCATTCGTATTTTTAGTGCTCCAGCAGCATTATGTAATTTAGTGTTACTGGGTTGGATGCTTGGTGTGCATTATGGTCGAGGTCCATTTTATTTATTACTCGTCACTAATATCGTTAATATAGTGCTCGATATTTATTTTGTTGTTTATTTAGATTGGGCAGTTGCAGGCGCTGCATGGGCGTCACTTATTGCTGACTATACAGCACTAGTATTTGCACTGTTTTTAGTGGCTAAACTAGCTAAAAAACAAGACATTGATCTAAATGTACCGAATTGGTTGAGTATTAGCAAAATGGCTGAATTATTGAGTTTGAATAGAGATATATTTATTCGCTCTTTAATACTGCAATTATGCTTTAGTTTTATGACATTTTACGCGGCGCGTATAGGCGAAACCACATTAGCTGCTAATGCTGTCTTACTTAATTTTTTAATGTTGGTGAGCTTTGCTCTTGATGGCGTTGCTTACGCCTCTGAGGCAAAAGTAGGGCAAGCGAAAGGCCAAGGAAGTGTTAAAAACATAGAGCTGTGGGTTAAAATAAGCGTATTTTGGGGTATGCTTTTTGGTGTGTTATATAGCCTATTTTTTGCATTATTTGGCAACACCATAATCAAGCTTTTAACCAATGTGCCAGAGGTTATTCAAGAGGCAACGCATTATTTACCATGGATAGTAGTATTACCAATTTTGGCCATGAGTTGCTTTTTGTTTGATGGTATTTTTGTAGGGCTTACGCGAGCAAAGAACATGCGTAACAGTATGATACTTTCAGCTGGAGTTGGCTTTTTTGGTGTGTTTTGGGTGTTTATAGACTTGCAAAATAACGGGTTATGGCTGGCTATGAGCTGTTTTATGTTAATGCGCGGGGTTACATTAATAATTAAATATCACCACTTAAAAATAAATAATCAGCTATTAGATTAAATAAATGGTTTATTTCCAGAGATCGGGGTCATGGTGTTTAGGGCCCATATCTTTTAAAACTTGTGAAAAACGATTGGCAAAAATACCGCAGTAGCCCCAACCGGCAAAAAATAATGCGGGGAGTAAAATTATAACGCCAATTATTTGTAAGCTGTAGTGGGTGTAATACCCAATAGATATGAATATCACGGCTAGCACGAACAGTGCTAAGCCGCGAAAAAAGCGCTTTAAGCTCAGCTTAGGATTGCTCCCTAAGCGATAGATAAGCTGCTTTAGCATTTACAAGGCCTAATAGTAAGAGTGATCGCCCGCTTCGTGTTCTGTTATATCAGCAACACCGGTGATTTCTTCAAACTTAGCTATCATTTCTTTTTCAATGCCTTCTTTTAGTGTTACATCGATCATAGAACAACCATTACAACCACCACCAAACTGAAGTATAGCTATACCTGCAGCTGTAATCTCAACAAGGCTTACTTGACCACCGTGGTTAGCAAGTTGTGGATTTACTTCGGTTTCTAGCATGTGCTGTACACGTTCGTTTAACGATGCATCGTCACCTATTTTACGCGCCTTTGCATTTGGTGCTTTTAGCGTTAACTGAGTACCCATTTTGTCGGTAACAAAATCGATTTCAGCTTCTTCTAAAAATGGAGCACTTTCTGCATCTACAACGGCATCAAAACCGTTAAAGTTTAGGCGAATATCGCTCGCTTCTACAGCGTCTTCTGGACAATAAGACACACCACATTCCGCTTGTGATGAACCAGGGTTTACAACAAACACACGAATATTGGTTTGTTGTGATTGATCTGCTAATAGTTTAGCAAAATGCGCTTGCGCTGTTTCGGAAATAGAAATCATAAAACCATCTATACTTGACTAAATTACTCGGATACTGCGTATCATACTCCGCTCATCGTGTTGCGGCTAGTGTTGAGCGTAAAAAGTTGGCATCTATTTTAAGCAATGGTAGCGTGCAAACAACGAACATTTTTTGAGTGATTTATATGCGTTTGGTATTAACATTAATGGTGGTGTTGCTTAGCTTTTCAAGTGTAGCTAAGCCACTTTCGTATTATTTTGAACAAGATGTAAAATTTGACCCTTCAATTCCTACTCCTGAGCAAGTACTCGGTTACGAAGTAGGAGAGTGGCACGTGAGACACGATCAGCTCGTACGTTATATGGAAATACTTGCTGATAAAAGCGACCGTATAAATTTTGAAGTGATTGGCCGCACACATGAACAACGCCCCCTTGTCATGCTAACAATTACAGCAGCTGATAAGTTATCAAGCATAGAGCAGACACGCCAAGCTCACTTAGCACGCTTAAGTAACGATGGATCAGATGCTAATTCTACAAAGCAGCCTGCCGTTGTATGGATGGGGTATAGTGTGCATGGTAATGAGTCATCAGGTAGTAACTCATCTTTGCTGGTGGCATATTACTTAGCTGCTGCACAAGGTGCTGAAATAGATGAGTTATTAAACAACACGGTTATTTTACTCGACCCTTCGCTTAATCCTGACGGACTTGCTCGTTTTGCTAACTGGGCCAACAGTAACCGAGGTATGAACTTATCAAGCGACCCTAAAACCCGTGAACATGTTGAAAACTGGCCAAGTAGTCGTACCAATCATTACTGGTTTGATTTAAATCGTGACTGGTTATTACTACAACACCCTGAATCGCGCGCGCGTATTGCTAAATTTCATCAGTGGAAACCAAATGTCTTAACCGATTTTCATGAAATGGGACCAAACAGCAGTTACTTTTTTCAGCCAGGTATTCCTAGTCGTAAGCATCCTATAACACCGGATGAAAATGTAACGTTAACTAAAGCGATTGCTAACTATCACGCAAAAACGTTAGATGAAAACAACGCACTGTACTTTACTGAAGAAAGCTTTGACGACTTCTATTACGGTAAAGGTTCAACCTATCCCGATGTAAATGGTGGCATAGGCATTTTATTTGAGCAAGCAAGTTCTCGCGGGCATATCCAAGACACTATAAATGGACCTTTGAGCTTTCCCTTTACTATTAAAAATCAACTATTAACGAGTTTATCTACCTTTAAAGCCACTGTTGATAACCGCCAAGCATTACTTGATTACCAAGCTAAGTTTTATAATCAAGCTACTGATTTAGCCAGTGATGAAAGCTTTGAAGGTTATGTTATTGAGGGCGCGGATGACAACACTCGTATTAAAGATTTTTTAGGGTTGTTGAAACAGCATCAAATAGATGCTTTTTCGCTTACTAAATCACTCAAGGCAAATGGCAACAACTATACAACCAATAGCTACTTTGTGCCCTTAGCCCAGCCACAGTACCGCCTAATAAAAGCTATTTTTAGCGAGCAAAAAAACTTTGCTGATAACACCTTTTATGACGTATCTGGCTGGACTTTAGCGCATGCGTTTAACTTACCTTTTGCAAAAGTAAAAAGCAGTTGGGGTTTAGAGGTTGCAAGTACACCGTGGCAAAAAGCGGTAAAACCTTCTTTTGCTTCACTTGAGCAAGGCTATGCGTTTGGCTTTTCGTGGGATGATTACCTAGCACCTAAAATGCTAAACAGCCTGTTAAAGCAAGGTATTAAAGCGCGTGTAGCGCTAAGCCCATTAACAGCCAAATCAAACTCAAGTGAAGTAAGCTTTGATGCTGGTAGTATTATTGTGCCAGCAGGCTTACAAACGAATAATGATTGGGTTGGAATATTAAATAAAGCACAAAGCGAGTTTGGAATTGCAATCAAGCCTATTAACTCAGGGCTTACAAGCAAAGGAGCCGATTTAGGGTCTCGTACAATGGCGGTTGTTAGCGAGCCAAAAGTATTATTGGTAGGTGGTAAAGGCGTAAGCCAGTACGAAGCTGGGGAAGTATGGTATTACCTCGATCGCTTTGTAGGTGTTGCGCCAACAATTGTTGAAATGGAGCGTTTAAACTCTATTGAACTCAGTAATTACAGCCATATAGTACTTGCTCATGGTAACTACAATAGCTTATCTGATACCGACAAAGTGGCTATAAAAAGCTGGGTAAGAAAAGGCGGCGTTATTTGGGGCCATAAAGGCGGTGCTAAATTTTTAGCTGATCAGCAATTACTTAAAGCAAGCTATCTATCACGCCAAGATGTAGCAAGTGCATTTAAAACAAAAGGTTTAAGCTACGCCGATAAGGACCATTTAGCAGGACGTCAACGTATTGCAGGTGCTATTTTTAATACTAATGTAGATTTAACTCATCCGCTTACATTTTCACTTAAGCGCAATACATTGCCCGTATTCAAAAACAGTACTTGGTTGCTAGAAGTTTCCGATGCGCCATTCGTAAATGTACTTACCTACACTAAAAACCCATTATTGGCAGGTTTTACTGATGCCGTTAATGTTGATCAAGTTGCTGGTGGTGCTGGCTTAATTGCGCACTCATATGGACGAGGCACTGTGATTGGTATGACTGACGACCCTGTATTTAGGGGTTACTGGTATGGGACTAGTCGACTACTAAGCAATGCGTTATTTTTTGGTCATACGTTTCGTGCAAATGGCGAATAATACCAATTAGCTTAATTAAGTAATCTATTTTGAGGATGGAAAAACGCGTTGATAGCTAGGCAAAAAATTCGCTATTTAGTTGTTCTCGGCAATTTCTTCTGCATTGCTCTACCTTCTGCATCCATGCAGTCGTAAATGAGAATTTTTTAACACAGGTAGCGACACGTTTAGCCCCGCAAAATGATTAAGTATTATTGCGGATTGGTTTAATACTTTTTAATAATTAAATAGGCGTTAAGCAAGTTGTAAAAGCCCACACTTGTTTAGCGCCTGCTTGTTTTAGTGCACTAGTAGCTGCGTTTAATGTTGCCCCTGTCGTCATCACATCATCAACAATAGCGACTGTTTTACCGGCCATATCCTGTGTACAAATAAAGGCATTTTTTAAGTTTCTTATACGCTTTGCTTTGGATAGCTCCGACTGAGCTTGTGTTTTTTTATCGCGAATAAGAACATTACTTAGTGGGGCGTAATTAGCTAAACAGGGTTGCCAAACTTGGCTTACCTGATTAAATCCACGAGTAATAAAGCGGCTTTTATGAAGAGGTAAAATAATAAAGGTATCTGGCAAGTTAGGGCTTTGCTCAAAAAACTGCGTTAACTGTTTTTGTATAATTTGCTGCAATGCCTTTTTATAATGAATTTGATTATTAAATTTTAGCCTTTTAAGCCAATGCTCAAAGGGAGGCTGATAAAAAGCGCATGCAAATAATTTATCAAACTCGCAATTAGGAAACATCTCAATAATATCAGGTCGATGCAATAAACTCGTATGCTTACTAAAATCAAACAATGGTAAATCTTCAAGGCAATAATCACATAGCCCTAAAGAGGTCGCAATCGAGTTTTGACACTGCACGCAATAAGAGGGAAATAACCAATTTAAAACGGCTTGTTTCACAGACTCGCTCCTTGCATTGCAATCGCCTTTCTAAACGTTATGATGAGCCTAAGTTTGGTAAAGGTTAGGCAAATATGCAAAATGAGTTAGTGTTATTACATGGTTGGGGAATGAATCAGGGCGTATGGCAGTTAGTACAGCCAGAACTTGAGTTTTTATATTCAGGAAATGTACGTAGCCATGACCTACCTGGGTTTGGTAATAGCGATGTGTGCCCAAGCCCTTATACTTTGCATGATGCAGCAGAAATTTTGAGTAAGCAATTAAAGCCGAAGAGCATTTTAATGGGATGGTCGTTAGGTGGATTATTTGCACTTTATATTGCGAAGCATTGGCCTGAAAAGGTATCTAAAGTTATTTTAATAGCATCGACTCCTTTTTTTGCAGAGGCAGATAATTGGCCTGGAATAAAAGCGAATGTATTGGCGCAGTTTAAAGAGCAGTTAGTTAATCATCGAGAAAAAACAATAGAGCGCTTTTTAGCTATTCAAGCAATGGGTAGCGAGTCGGCGCGTGATGATATAAAGCAGCTTAAACAATTGCTAAATCAGTACAGCGCACCCCAAAGCGATGCCCTGAGTGCTGGTTTAGATATTTTACAAAACGACGATTTACGTGACTTATTTACTCATTGCCCAGTCCCTATTAGAGGAGTATTTGGCCGGCTTGATGCTTTAGTACCTTATAAAGCTATTAGCAAAATGTCAGCACTAAATACTGAGTTTGAATATGAAGTACTAGATAAAGCATCCCATGCACCATTTATTTCTCATAAAAGTGAGTTTTTATCTGTCGTTAAATCAATGCTTTAAAATAGAGCTAAGAATAGCGCTGTTTAAAGCTTTATTTTGAGCAGAACCTGAGCGATAATTAAACAATGTTTATTTGGTGGAGGTTTTAATATGCCAATCGGATCAGTATTTAATAGTGGTATAGAAGGGTTTAACCGAGCTAGCCAAGGTATTGAAAAAGCCAGTGCTGAGATTAACCGTGCCAGTATAGAACAACAAGATGACGCGCAATTAGCGCAGCAACGTCAGCTTACGGCAGCACGCCCTGAAGAGGCGATTACTGCACCAGTAGCACAACCAGCTCGTGTTGATGAAGCGCTTGTTAACTTAAAAGTTGAAGAATTTAATGCCAAGGCAAACACGCAATCAATTCAAACGGCCGATGATGTACTTGGCACGTTAATCGATATTAAAGTTTAGTATTATGAATATTGTCACGCCATTTCCGTCTATCAATATAAACACCGCAAATGTTTATACGGAAACCGCACGGCGTGACAACCAACTACGCGAAGTTATTCCGGCTCCCGCATCTAGTAGCGCAAGTAATACAGAAACCAAAGCGCAAAGTGATGCTGAAAAAGCAAAATTGCCAGGCAGTAGCGATGGTGCGACGTATAACGCAACGGGAAAAATAGCAGACGAAAAGTCAGTTCAGCAGCGCGATGGAAACTCAGAAAATCCTGAGGGCACTGAGCAAGAAAGTGAAGCAATCGAGAAAAAAGAATCTGAGCAAGAAGAGCTGCAATTAGAACAAGAACAACAACAAATTACAGAGCTAAAAGCACGGGATACTGAAGTACGAATACACGAACAAGCACACGCTTCTGTAGGCGGGCAATATGCTGGCTCGCCAAGCTATGAATACCAACGTGGCCCAGATGGTACTAACTACGCAGTTGGCGGAGAAGTACAAATAGATGTATCAGAGATTCCGGGTGACCCGCAAGCGACTATAGACAAAATGCAAACAGTACGCGCTGCCGCATTAGCGCCTGCAGAGCCTTCAGGAGCTGATCGCTCTATTGCCGCAGATGCTACGCAAAAGCTAGCAGCGGCTCAAGCTGAGCTTGCACAACCTGAAAAAGAAGACGACGAAGACGCAAAAAGTAAACTTGAAGCATCATTCTCTAGCGATGAAAGCAGCGATACAAAAACAGCTAAAAGTGACGAGCAAACACGTGATGCCGATGTTGAGGCACGGGCGGGGCGTATTGCTAATTTTTACCAAATGGCTACATCGCCAGCGAGCCAAAGTAGTTTTTCAGCGTTAAGTTAATAATTTAGCAAAACATAACCACAAAAAAACCGCTTACGCGGTTTTTTCGTTTTAGCTTAGTTGTACAAGTATTATTTTTTTACTTTAGCATTAGCGAACGCATCGGCAAATGCATTGCCCATTAACGCATTACCGTTGTCACGTTTAGGCTTTGCAGCGCGAGGTTGCGAATTATTAGCACGTGCTTGTGGCTTTTGCGTAGCTGGAGCTGCTGACTTATTACTTGTGTCAATATCGTCATCTAAGCGCATAGTAAAGCTTATGCGTTTACGTGCAGCGTCTACTTCAACAACTTTAACCTTTACAATATCACCAGCTTTAACAACTTCACGCGGATCTGATATAAATTTATTCGTGATTGCTGAAATATGCACTAAACCATCTTGGTGAACACCTACATCAACAAACGCACCAAAATTAGCAACGTTTGAAACCACGCCTTCTAAAATCATACCTGGTTTTAGGTCACTAATTTTTTCAACACCGGCTTTAAACTCAGCTGTTTTAAATTCAGGTCGAGGATCTCGACCTGGTTTATCAAGCTCAGTAATAATGTCGGTAACGGTTGGTAAGCCAAACTTTTCGTCAGTGTAATCGTTAGCAGCAAGTTTAGTTAAAAAGTCGCTGTTACCAATTAGGTTACTGACATCTACGCTATTGCGTTCACAAATGCGTTTAACAACAGGATAAGCTTCAGGGTGAACTGATGAGTTATCTAGTGGATCGCTACCATTGTTAATACGTAAAAAACCAGCCGCTTGTTCAAATGCTTTTGGCCCTAAACGCTCAACCTTTTTAAGCTCACTACGTTTAGTAAATGTGCCGTTAGCATCGCGATAATTAACGATATTTTGCGCTAATGTTTTGTTTAAACCAGATACGCGTGTAAGTAACGGTACCGAGGCCATGTTTAAATCTACGCCTACTGAGTTTACACAGTCTTCAACTACTGAAATAAGGCTCTGGCCTAACTGGCTTTGTGATACATCATGTTGGTATTGGCCAACACCAATTGATTTTGGCTCAATTTTAACAAGTTCAGCAAGAGGATCTTGAAGGCGGCGTGCAATAGAGACAGCCCCTCGTATAGAAACATCTAAATCTGGAAATTCATTAGCTGCAAATTCAGAAGCTGAGTAAACCGATGCACCCGCTTCGCTAACCATAATTTTACTAAGCTTAAGTTCGCTGTTTGCTTTGATAAGCTCAGCAACCAACTTATCTGATTCGCGTGATGCAGTACCGTTACCAATCGCAATTAGCTCAACTTTATGCTGACGGCAAAGTTGCTCTAACGTACGCACTGATTTATCCCAATGATTTTGTGGTGCATGAGGGAAAATAGTTTGTGTAGCTAGTAATTTACCTGTGCTATCAACAACGGCAATCTTACAGCCAGTACGAAGGCCTGGATCAAGACCTAAAGTAGTACGAGGGCCTGCAGGTGCAGCCATTAATAAATCTTTTAAGTTTTTAGCAAATACATCTATTGCACCGGCTTCTGCTTTTTCGCGCATTGCTGCAAAAAACTCATTCTCTAGGTGTAACCCTAGCTTAACTTTCCACGCCCATTGAACAACGTTTAATAACCAAGGACTTGCCGCTTTATATTTAATATCTAAACGGTAATGCTCAGCAATCATGTTTGCACATAATTGTGCTGAATTTTCTGCACTAGGCTCTGGGTTTATATTTAACTGAAGTACACCTTCATTTCGAGCTCTAAGCATTGCAAGCGCACGGTGAGAAGGTACTTTTTTAAGAAGTTCTTGATGCTCAAAGTAATCACGGTATTTTGCACCGGCTTGCTCTTGGCCTTTAATCACAGTACTTTCAATTGCGCCATTTTGGCTAATGTGGCTTCTAAATTTAGCAAGTAATTTTGCGTCTTCAGCAAAGCGTTCCATTAAGATGAATTTAGCGCCTTCAAGTACCGCTTTTGTATCTGCAAAACCTTTTTCAGCACTTACAAACTGTTCCGCTTGTTGCTCTGGGTCAAGGTTAGCATCTTTAAATAGTGCATCTGCAAGAGGCTCTAAACCAGCTTCAATTGCTATTTGGCCTTTAGTGCGGCGCTTAGCTTTATATGGTAGGTATAAATCTTCAAGTTCTGTTTTACTTTGTGCATTGGTTATATCGGCACTTAGCTCTGGCGTTAATTTATTTTGCGATTCGATTGTCGATAAAATAAAACTACGGCGCTCTTCTAGTTCACGTAAATACGATAAACGCTGCTCTAAAAGGCGTAATTGGGTGTCGTCTAGGCCGCCTGTAACTTCTTTTCTGTAGCGGGCAATAAAAGGAACAGTTGCGCCTTCATCAAGTAACTTTGTTGCAGCAACAACCTGTTGCTGCTGTGCGTTTAACTCACCGGCTAAACGTGCAGAGATATCGCTCATGCAAAAACCTTTTTATACAATAAAATAAGACCAGAAGCGTGTTACTGGCGCTGTTAATTGCTTGAATAATATCACAGGAGGTAGTAATGAAAAGCTCTTAAAGCAAGCTATTTTACTTGCTTTAAGATGGTTGGGTCGGGAGCAAATCAATTCAACTAAAAGAGCGCCCTAGTGAGGGTGCTCAATGTTTTCTAATACCTCACTGAAAGAGTGAGCAATAGGTGAGATATGTACAGGAATATGTAATGTTTTAGCTATTTGGCGAGCTGAAATTAAACCACAAATTTCGTTACTCGCTGTTGTAACTAATAAAAACATTGTGCCCTGATGCTCCATCGTTTGCAGCGCATCACCAATGCATGCGTAGCTTAAGCTTTGCATACTTACACCTGTAAGGCGGCTAACTGGTGTCATAATGTCACGTAAGCTTACTTCGCTTCGTTGCATATTTAAGCGCTCTGCAATAATAGTAATTTTAGAGCTTTGTAAATCGGCGCTAGAAACTAGGCCAATTAATTTTTGGTGTTCGTCTGTTACTAAAACAAAGTCAGATTGTTGTGCACTTACTTGTTTAAGTGCATCTGTAATCGTTGTTCCATGCTCTGCACGAATAGGTGTTTTTTGAGTAAAGTTATTCACCATTTTTAGCGCTGGAGAAGATAAATCGATTAATGGTTGATCATCTGCAAATGTGCTAGCAATAACGCCATGAGAAATATTTTGGGTACGTAATTCTTTAAAGTTAGACATAGTAGTCACCTTAGTAGTTATAAAATTTAATTAAGTTGTAAAATTATGAATTAAATTAAATAGCTAGGTGGTCCGCGTTGGTATGCAGTGCTAAAAGGTCTGTTTAGATTAGTGCTCTTATAAAAAGAATCTACGACATTAGGAAGTGGTTGAGGCGACCTAAAGGTAATAGTGTTAACGTGAGAGTCCACGTCAAAATCGAGGTTTGCTTGGTCAGGAATATCACAAGTAATAAAGTGATTAGATAGTTTAGCGTTATCAAGGTTTACGTCAGTGTTGCTGGCATGCAGCGTCAAACTTACACTCATTAAAAGTGCAAACAATACGGCATTACTAAATATGCGCTGTACCATGTTTGACATAATCACGACCTTAATTAACTGCTTTCAAATTAAACAAATCAACTTGAATAATTCAGTTATAGCTTATTGCTTTAATTTACACAATCAAAAGTTAACATGATCTGAATCAAAACTTTTTATTTCTTTTTTTGGTAATCGATACTGTTTACATACCACTGCTTTTTTCCTTGAGGTGTGGTCACTTCAAATTCGTCATCTACTTGTTTTTTAATCAACGCACGCGCCATAGGTGAGTCTATTGATATGTAATCTTTACGGTCGTAAATTTCATCAGGACCTACAATTCTGAACTTTTTAACTTCACCTTCTTCGTTTTCAATTTCAACCCATGCACCAAAAAATACTTTTCCATCTTGCACGGGAGAGTAGTCAATAATTTTTAAATCAGGTATGCGTTTGCGTAAGTAGCGTACCCGGCGGTCAATTTGGCGCAGCAAACGCTTGTTATATTGATAGTCTGCGTTCTCAGAGCGATCTCCGAGGCTGGCTGCCCAGCTTACTATTTTTGTTACTTCTGGGCGTTTTACGTTCCATAGTTGATCGTGTTCTTGTTGTAATTGCAAGTAACCTTCGCGGGTAACTAAATTTGTTTTCATGGCCAATTCTTTATTAACTCTAATGGTGTGCACGTTATTAAATTTGCCAAAATTTGTCGAGCGTAAAATTTAATAAAGTACGAGTAAGGAAGCTTTGAAATGTTCAGTAACAATCTAAGCAAGTAATTAGTTTTTGATTATTAAGTTTTTCATTTATATTAACTAGTAATTGGATATAAAAATAAGAAAGAGATTATGGGACACGAGACCACAAAAGTATTAGTTGTTGATGACGATATGCGCTTACGCAGTTTGCTTGAACGTTACTTAGTAGAGCAAGGCTTTATTGTTAGAACCGCAGGAAACTCGGAGCAAATGGATAGACTCCTAGAGCGTGAAAACTTTCACTTAATGGTTCTCGATTTAATGCTTCCAGGCGAGGATGGTTTATCTATTTGCCGCCGACTACGCCAAAAAGAAAATGAAATTCCTATTGTTATGCTTACTGCAAAGGGCGACGAAGTAGACCGTATTATTGGTCTTGAACTTGGCGCTGACGATTACATTCCAAAACCATTTAATCCACGTGAGCTACTTGCTCGCATAAAAGCAATTTTACGCCGCCGCGCAAAAGAAGTGCCAGGTGCTCCAGCTGCTGAAGAAAACTTAATCGCTTTTGGTAAATTTACGCTTAATTTAGCAACGCGCGAAATGAGTGAGGGGGATAAAACAATATCGCTTACCAGTGGTGAGTTTGCAGTGCTTAAAGCGCTTGTTTCGCATCCGCGTGAGCCACTTAGCCGCGATAAGCTAATGAACTTAGCGCGTGGACGTGATTACAGTGCGCTTGAGCGAAGTATTGATGTGCAAGTATCGCGACTTCGCCGCATGATTGAAGTAGATGCTGCTAATCCGCGATATATTCAAACCGTTTGGGGTTTGGGGTATGTGTTTGTTCCCGATGGTGAAAAGTAATATTTATGGGCATGTTTCCGCGCAGTGCTTTTGGGCAAACTGTTTTTTTAGTGGCGGCTTTGTTGCTAATAAATCAAATAGTGTCTTATGTTACGGTTAGTTTTTATGTTGTAAAACCAACTATTGAGCAAGTTAACTTGATGCTTGCTAAGCAAATTAAAACGGTATTTATTGACTGGGAAGATGGCGTTGAAATAAACGACGAAGTATCTGCGAAGTTTTTTGAAATTACCGGCATTGAAGTAATGACGCAGCGCGAAGCAATGCGTCAAGGGCTTGGACAAAGCCGCGAATATTCTATGCTATCGCGTAGTATGACTGAGCAACTTGGTGGTTATTCTCGTGTACGTATTAGCCAAACTGATCCATTGATTTATTGGGTTGAAGCACCGCAAGCGCCAGGTTATTGGGTAAAAGTACCGCTTAAAGGTTTTAAAGAGAATAACTTAGAGTTTTTAACTTTTTACTTATCAAGTATTGGCTTTTTAAGTGTGCTGGGTGGGTGGTTGTTTGCAAGGCACCTTAATAGGCCATTAAAAGCACTGCAACAAGCTGCAGTAAAAGTAGGTAAAGGCGATTTTTCTACCAAATTAGAAGAAGAAGGCTCAACAGAAGTAATAGAAGTAACGCGCGCGTTTAATCAAATGTCGCGCGGAATTGCCGCACTTGAAAACGACCGCCGTTTACTAATGGCTGGTGTATCGCATGATTTACGTACGCCGCTTACGCGTATCCGTTTAGCCACCGAAATGATGGTTGATGAAGACGACTATCTTCGTGAAGGTATTATTTACGATATAGAAGATATGAACGGGATTATCGATCAGTTTATTGAGTATTTACGCCACCATAAACGTGAAGAGCTAAGTTGCGAAGATATAAATGCTTTAGTTGCCGAGGTTGTAAATTCTGAGCTTCAGCATCAACGTACTATTACGTTTAAAAGTAATCCAAATATAGGCAATATACCCTTAAGCTCTGTGGCTATTAAACGTGTAATTACCAACATGATTGGTAATGCGCTGCGTTATTCTGAGGGCGATATTGAAGTACTTAGTTACTTTAATTCAAACAAAAAATATGTAGTTATCGCTGTAAACGATAGTGGTCCTGGGATCCCTGAAAACGAATTAGAGTCTGTGTTTGAGCCCTTTAAGCAAGGCGATGCTGCACGTGGCAGTGAAGGTAGTGGCTTAGGCCTTGCCATTATTAAACGCATTGTTGATATGCATGACGGTAAAGTAAAACTAGAAAACCGCCCAGAAGGCGGTTTAAGTGCACAAGTATATTTGCCAATCAAGGTATCAACCCCTGTACAATAAATGCAGGGGTTTTATTGTATTAAAGTGCTTTAAAGCGAATAGCAGTACCGCCGCTGGTGGCCAGTTTAAGCGTAAGTTTATCGTTTGTAGTCACAATACGTTTTTCGATAGCTATATCGTACGGATTGTTTTTCCACTCTGCGTTTTTACCATCTTTATAAATTTGTGCTTCAAACTTCTTGCCTTGCTCTAAAAAGTCGAGTTTCACCTCAATAGTTCTAGCTTTCTCGTCAGTAACAGCACCTAGGTACCAATCATTTCCTGAGTATTTAGTGCTTTTACGTTCTTTACGGGCAAATACAATAAAGTCGCCTACTTCGCCATCAAGGGCAATACTTTGCTGCCAATCTGTTGGTACGTCTTGAATAAATTGAAATGCGTCGGGCTTAGCCAAATAGTTTTTAGGTAAGTCGGCAGCCATTTGAATTGGGCTATACAACACAACATAAAGTGCAAGTTGTTTGGCAAGTGTAGTTTGTGGGCGGTTTGTATCGCCTCCTAAACCATTAAAGCTCATATCAAAAATACCTGGCGTAAAGTCCATAGGGCCAGAGAGCATGCGGGTAAAGGCAAGCATTGGTACGTGTTCTGGTGGGTTAGGTGGCGAACCCCATGCATTGTATTCTTGTCCGCGTGCGCCTTCGCGCGCAATCCAGTTTGGATAAGTACGGCGCAGGCCTGTATCTTTAATTGGCTCGTGAGTGTTAATGCTAATTTTATGTTTAGCTGCAAGTTTTACGTTATAAAGGTATTCGTTAACCATAAATTGGCCGTCATGCCATTCATGGCGCGCAATACCGTTTTTGTCTATACGTTTTATATTTCCGCCATCGGCTACATAACCTGTTTTTACTTGGCTGACGTTTGATTTTTCGTAAAGTGTAAAGGCATCTTCCATTTGGTCTCGGTAGTTGCTTACATTGCCTGATGTTTCGTGATGGCCAATGAGCTGTACGCCTTTTTCTTTGCCGTATTGAGTCAGCGCTGCTATATCAAAATCATCGTACGGTTTGGTAAAGTTAAATACATCGCCATTAAAGTACCAATCGCCATCCCAGCCAATATTCCAGCCTTCAACGAGTACGCCATCAAAACCATACTGCGCTGCAAAATCCATATAGTATTTTGTGGTTTGCGTAGTGGCGCCGTGTTTTTTACCGCTACCCCAAGTTTGCGTGTTTATATGCATACCCCACCAAATACCGACGTATTTGCCAGGTTTAACCCACGACACGTCACCGAGTTTATTAGGCTCGTTTAAATTTAGTATTATATCTGAATTAACTAGGCCAACAGCGCTGTCGGCTATTTGAATGGTGCGCCATGGTGTTTTAAAAGCGCCTTGCTTTTTAACGGCAATACCATCTGACCAAGGGGTTAAGTCTGCTGTAAATGTGCCTGGACGGCGCTGATTAAGCACCATACCCGCATAATCAACAAGAGCGGCTTCATGAATACTAATATGAGTACCGTCACTTGTTTTAAACGTAAATGGTGTGTGAGCTAGTGGAGCTTCGTTAAGCGCGGTGGTGTTATAAACATATTCGTAGCGGTTCCAGCCACGAGCAGGTATCCACCATGCTGTTGCATCATGGCTATTGTTTATTGCAAATTCAGTCAGCTCTTTGGTTATTTCTGTATTTTCGAAGCCGGTTTGTTGTGGCACTTCGTATCTAAAACCTACACCACTATCAAATGCTTTAAATCGAATGGTGTAGGTGCCTTTATTTGGCTCGTTTTTTGTAAAGGTAACGGCTACTTCGTTATATTCGTCAACAACGTTTTGGCGTTCGCCCCAAGGTTGTTGCCACTGCGAGTTAACGCTTTGTTGTTCAATGCTTTTAATTTTAAAACCGTCGCTAAAGGCCGCTTGTGTTTTAAATTCAAACCCCAGTAAAGACTTGTTTATAACCGCTTTGTTTTTAAATTTTATTGCGTAGCTTGGCGTGTTGTTTTCGTCAGAGATGCTTACTGTTATTTGTGTGTCTGGCGATTTTAGCTCTACAGTTTGTCCGTAGCTATTACTAGCAAAGGCTAAAAGCACAAGTGCAGGGATTCTCATGGTGTGTCCTTAGATGAGTCGGTGGTGACATTTAAGGATAATGACTGTTGATGATTAATACGACTGCCTACATACGTATTCAATGTTTTAAAAAATAGAAAGAATTTAGTGGTTTAATCGGTCTATAATGTAAACAAATTGATAATAGCGACAAGAAAATGATAAAAAGCTTACTTTGTGTATTTTTACTAAGTGTTAGTACTGGAGTTTTTGCAGCAAATATAACAATTAAAAATGCTAATAATGGCCCATTACCTAATGCTGTTGTGTGGCTAACTGCAGGAGATTCCTATGGCGTTATTCCTCCAGAAGCACCTTATGCGATGACCCAGCAAAATCGAGAATTTAAGCCGCGTATTTTAGTTGTCCCACAAAATGCAAAGGTAGAGTTTCCGAATGGGGACTCAATCATGCATCACGTTTATTCATTTTCTAAAGCTAAAACATTTGAATTAAAGCTATATAAGGAGCACCCAAAAGCGCCCATTACTTTTGATCAAACAGGGGTTGTTGAGCTTGGCTGTAATATTCATGATTGGATGTTAGGTTATATTGTGGTGGTCGATAGTACTATTTTTGCAATCACTGATGAAAATGGTCATGTTGATTTAAATGCCAATGTAGGCGAATACACGTTAAGTGTTTGGCATTCTGGGTTTAGTGATATTAGTAAGGTTGAATCTCAAACTGTTACTGTGGCTACTAACCCGATCACTTATAAAGTAAAGCAGGAAATTGCGGAGCAAATTGACTTTGCTACGGATGAATTTGATGACTATTAATCGTTTAACGAGGCTGATATTTTTAGCCGGTGCTTTATGTTTTAGTAATGCATTGTATGCACAAGTAAAAGGCTTGTTACAAATTAGAGCCGTGCAGGGTGACGATATACGTAGCTTTCAAGAGGGCGGCCTTGGGCTATATCGGCACGATACTAAAAGCGACGAACTTATTTTATCCCAAGGTATTTTAAATTTTAATGTTGATTTAGCATCTAGTTGGTCGGCTCATGGGGTGTTAAATGCGAATCAAGATCCTGACGTTGGCCTTGGTTTTACGCAAGCTTATGTAAAGTATCAGCCGCTATCTAACAGCAACTATAAATGGCATGTGCGTGTAGGGGGCTTTTATCCACTTATGTCGCTTGAAAACCCTGATATAGGGTGGACTTCTCCTTATAACTATACAAACTCAGCTATTAATAGCTGGATAGGCGAGGAAGTACGCACTGTTGGCGCAGAGATAACTATTAAGCGCCCAGCAAAACGTTTTAACAGCGCTCATAGCTTTAGTTTTGTAGGTGCTACATTTAAAGGCAATGACCCTGCCGGTACTTTACTTGCTTGGCGTGGTTTTGCATTACACGATAGGCAAACTACATTTAACGAAAGTGTTAAATTTGCGCCTGTAGCGGCATTAAATACGTATGAATTACGCTGGCAAGCTAATCAGGTTTTACCGTTTGAAGAAGTAGACGGACGTTTTGGCTATTACGCTGGCGTACACTGGGATTACTTAAAAAAATCACAATTTCGAATTTATTATTACAACAATAATGGCGACCCAACCACGCTTAATATTAGTACAGGGCAGTATGCTTGGGATACTTGCTTTACAAGCGCCGCTTGGCTTTATAAGTTTAATAGTAAAACCCGCTTTATAGCACAGGTGCTCAATGGTAAAACCGAAATGGGCGCTAATGCTTTAATAGATAATGCCTTTTACAGCCATTATTTAATGTTAAGCCATAAAGAAGGCAAGCATCGAGTTTCAGTACGCTACGATTACTTTAAAGTGATAGATAACGACACCACTGCGTTTGATCCTAATGCAAGCAATGGGGAAGGTTTAACCGCAACATGGCGCTACCAGCTCACTAATAAACTACAAATAGGGGTTGAAGGTTCTGCACTTAAAAGTGTTGCAAAAAATAGAGAGCCAATTGGATTTAATGAACGAATCTCGCAGCAGCAAATAATGCTAAACGCTCAATGGCGATTTTAGGTTTTATAAACTAGATTTATTATCAAAAAGTAGGTATTAAATATGTTTTTTTTTGGAGTAATTAATGAATTTGAATAGTATCCGCGTCAAAGTCTCTTTTCCTATTGTTATTTTAGGTATTGCTATCTTGTCGTTAATTATTGGGTATTCATACTTAATTAACTTACAAAAAAATGCATTAGATGTGCAATCGAATAAATTTATTAAGGCTGTGTCTCTTGCTTTGAGTGCCGACAGGGATTTGTATCAAGCAAAGGTTGCTGAGTTAAATTTAGTCGCACATAACGACAATAAAGAAGCTTATTTGCAAGAGCATAAAGAAAATGCTGAGCAAGTAACGCAAAGGTCAGAGCAGTACTTAGCTTTGTTATCGGACTATCCAAAAGCTATAAATGGGCTTCGCGGTTTTGATGGTGCTTATAATACTTGGTTAAACGCTTCACTGGCCTATATGAATGATAAAACAAATCTAAAAAAACAGTCTCAATCAGAAAAAGCATTTGACGAATTAAGATCTACGCTTGATCAAGCTGGTGAATTAGCAGAGCAAACATCGGTTGAAGAAGTTCAAAAACTATCAGACACAATTGCTTCAACTAAGTTAACTATGCTTATTTTTGTCATATTAATTTTATTAGTGGCGTGTTGGTTTAGTTACCTTATTCCTAAGCAATTAACACAGCAAATTAACTATGTAACTTCTCGTATTAACGATATAGCCTCTGGTGATGGCGATTTAACTGGCAGGATCGCTATAACGTCTAAAGATGAATTTTCTGAACTTGCAACGCAGTTCAATCGTTTTCTCGACAACTTACAGCAATTAATTCGCGATATTTTAGAGCAATCAAAAGAACTAAGTGAATTAGGAGGTGAGTTAAGTCAGGTTGCAAATAAAAACAATGCTGTAAATCAAACGCTCAGCCAAGCCTCTGAGTCAATAGTAAGTGCAGTGCATGAGATGAGTGTAGCAAGTAGAGAAGTTGCAGGTATTGCTCAGCAATCATCAACAGAAGCTGATAAATCGTTAAATTTAGCTCAGCAAGGACTAACAGCGGTTGCGCACTCTAGTTCTCGTATTATTTCTTTGTCGCAAAATATGGAGCAAGCTATGGCGCGCTCTACAGAGCTACAACAAAGTTCTGATAACATTGCCAAAGTACTTGAGGTTATTCGTGCAATTGCAGAGCAAACAAATCTGCTGGCGCTTAATGCTGCTATTGAAGCCGCGCGAGCTGGTGAATATGGCAGAGGTTTTGCTGTGGTAGCAGATGAAGTAAGAACATTGGCTACACGCACGCAAGTAAGCACAAACGATATTCAAAAAATGATAGAGCAATTTGCAACGAGCGTAGAACAATCAATTAAAGCGATAGATGAAGGTAAGCAATTTGCAGATGATGCGGTTGGTTCGTTTAGTCAAACTAATGATGTGCTTAATGCAATGCAAAGCTCGTCTACTAAAGTAAATGATATGGCGATGCAAACAGCGCAAGCGACTGAAGAGCAGACAACGGTTGCAGATGAAATAAGTCAAAACCTATCATCATTAAACGATCAAACTTTAGAAGGGGGGGCGCTTGCTCGAACTACTGAGGATGTATCTAAAAAAATGGAACAATTGACTGATGAGCTAAATCACTTAGTGCATCGATTTAAAGTTTAAATAAACTGATTATTTGGTTAGATAGCTCTTTAAGGTTTTGAAATATAACTGTACTTATGTTGTTTGCCAGCTCGAGTTCAGTTTGAATCGTCATTATAAAAATAAAAAGGGACTTTAAAAGTCCCTTTTTTAATGCAATTTTAACCTTGAGAAGTCAACAAAGCCTAAAGTGAATTAGTATTATTTTTTATCAAAAGCGCGTTTCATGTAGTTAGGTGTAGCGAGTGCACCATGATGAATACCGCTGTTGTAGTATTCACTTTGCTCAGCTATTTGTGCTGCGCCGTCTTCTCTAAAACCGTCAAATGCTTGTGATTTACGTGCAAGTGTTACCGACCATAAACCGCTTGGGTAAATTGGTTGCGGGAATGGCAGTGTTTGTAAATCGTTAAAGCCTACGCTTAGCATTGCTTCGCGTATTTCAACTAATAATGGCATATGCATAAGAGGTGATTCGCTTTGTTGCACTAAAATACCACCTGGGCGCAGTGCATCTAAACAGCTTGTGTAAAACGCATGATTAAATAAACCTTCACCTGGACCCACCGGATCGGTGCCATCAACAATAACCACGTCGATAGATTCGCCAGCGGCTTCGCGCATGTATTTAATACCGTCGTCAAACATAACCGTTGCACGGGCGTCGTTGTTAGATTCACAAAGCTCTGGGAAGTATTTTAACGACATTTGCGTTACTACTTCGTCTATATCTATTTGCGTTACAGTTTCTACGCCTGGGTGTTTTAATACTTCGCGTAAAGTACCGCAGTCGCCGCCGCCAATAATAACGACGTTTTTAGGGTTTGGGTGCGCTAAAAGTGCAGGGTGGCTGATCATCTCATGATAAAAGAAGTTTTCGCGGGTTGTTACCATAGTACACCCGTCGATGATCATTAAATTACCAAAGTCTGTGGTTTCAAACATTTCTACCTTTTGAAAAGGAGACTGTTTTTCATCTAACTTTTTATTAATACGTAATGAAAATGCGCTGCCATCGCGGTCGCTAATTTCAGTAAACCACTTACTTTGATCTAAATTTGCCATAGTTACTATTACACTTTTTTAGGTTGAGTATGAAAAAGGGGCAATTCTGCCAGTGCTTGGCGTTTTGCTCAATGACATTTTAACTGATTTGACGAATAAAGTTAGTTAGGAGTGAGTGAAAGTTCAATTTTTGTTAGCCTAGTGGATAGTGACGTATTAAAATGCGCCTTTATACCTAATTGACTAAAGAAGAGTTGCCATGACCTGGGGTTTAGAAACAGCACGCGCCACTTATAACGTTGCTCATTGGAGTGATGGTTATTTTGATATTAACGCACAAGGCGAACTGGTGGCTTACCCAGATGGCGACCAAACAAAACCGGCCATTTCTTTAACGCAATTAACTGAGCAGTTTAAGCAACAAGGTTTAACGTTGCCGGTTTTAGTACGCTTTACTGATATTTTAAAAAATCGTGTAGACACACTTACTAACGCGTTTACGCAAGCGCGAGCAAATCGTGAATATAACGGAAAATACACCTGTGTTTACCCAATAAAAGTAAATCAGCAACGTTCTGTAGTAAGTAAGCTATTAGCGCATCCAAGCGGGCTTGTTGGCCTAGAAGCAGGCTCAAAGCCAGAACTTATGGCTATTTTGGGCGTAGCAAAAGAGCCAATTACTATTGTGTGTAACGGCTATAAAGACAGTGAGTTTTTACGCTTAGCATGTATTGGTCAAGCAATGGGCCACAGCGTAAAAATTGTGGTAGAGAAGCTTTCAGAACTAACCACACTACTTGAAGAAATAGACAACCTAGTCATAGAACCTGCTATTGGTATTCGTATTCGCCTAAACTCAGTAGGCAAAGGCAAGTGGCAAAACACGGGCGGCGAAAAAGGCAAGTTTGGTTTAACGGCAGGCCAAGTACTAAGTGCAGTTGAAGTGCTTAAAAAGCATAATAAGCTGCACTTAATGCAAATGGTGCATTTTCATATTGGTTCTCAAATTGCCAACATTCGTGATATTCACCGTGCTTTGCGTGAATGCGCACGCCACTTTGCTGAGCTTACGCAATTAAACGTACCGTTAAATACCGTTGATGTGGGTGGCGGCTTAGGCGTTGATTACGAGGGCTCTGGCTCACGCAGTGCGTGTTCAATGAACTACACCGTAGAAGAGTACGCGCGTAATGTAGTGAATGCATTTGCAGAGGTGTGCGATCAGCATAACCTTACGCATCCGGCCATTATCACCGAATCGGGGCGCGCTTTAACCGCTCACCATGCGGTATTAATTACCGATGTAATTGACGTAGAAAAAGCGCCCAATCATTTAAATCCAGAGCCACCGCTTGAAAATAGCGCGTTAGTGCTTGATGAAATGTGGCAGTGTTTACAGCGTTTAAACCCGCGTATGGCACTTGAGATTTATCACGACGCTATGCACTTATTTAGCGAAGCGCACGATCAGTACGTGCATGGCTTAGTAAGCATGCTAGAGTGGGCGAAAATAGAGCAGCTTTACTTTACTATTTTACATCGTGTACGTGCATCGCTTAGTAATAACGCGCGCGCGCACCGTGAAGTCCTCGACGATTTAAACGAAAAGCTTGCCGATAAACTCTTTGTTAACTTTTCATTATTTCAGTCATTGCCTGATGTATGGGGTATTCAGCAGTTGTTTCCGGTTATGCCAATCGAAAACTTAACTCAACCATTGACTCAGCGCGCGATTATTCAAGATATTACCTGTGACTCTGACGGGCAAATCCGTGAATACGTTGAAGGCGCTGGTATCGAAACCAGCCTACCAATACCAGAATATAAACACGGTGAGCAATACCACATTGCTATGTTTATGGTGGGTGCATATCAAGAAATTTTAGGCGATTTACATAACCTATTTGGTGACACTGATTCTGTGCATGTAGAGCTTAACGATGAAGGTTATGTGTTAACCAATGCCATAAAAGGTGATAGCGTTAAGGATGTATTAAAGTTTGTTGACTATGATAGCGCCATTTTAGCTGACAACTTTGCGTACCAAGTTAATAAACTTGATGTATCAGCGCAGTGTAAAGAAGGTTATTTAGCTGAGCTTAATGCAGGCCTTGAAGGCTATACCTATTTTGAAGATTAATTTGTAAGCAACTGAAAGCGCAGTATTAGTGGCTGCGCAATGTTTAAAGGAATGGAAGTAATGTCAGTTATTCGCGGTGTATTTAGTATTATTTTTTACACAATAAACACACTTTTTTGGTTTGTGCCTATTTTTATTTGTGGGCTTATAAAGCTTATACCTATTAAGCCTCTACAAAAGGTTATGAGCTGGGCTGCAAAGCAATTTGCAACTATTTGGGTAACCTTTAATAGCTTAAATCAAAAGTTATTTACGCCAACTAAACTTAATGTAACTGGCCTTGAAGACCTTAAGCTAAAGGATTGGTACCTAGTAATTGCAAATCACCAAAGCTGGGTCGATATTTTAGTATTGCAGCGCGTGTTTAACCGTAAAATTCCATTTTTAAACTTCTTTTTGAAAAAAGAGCTTATTTACGTGCCTATTCTAGGTTTGTGTTGGTGGGCGCTTGATTTTCCGTTTATGACTCGCACGAGTAAAAGCCAATTAAAAAAGAATCCAAAGCTGCGAGGCAAAGACTTAGAAACCACGCGTAAAGCCTGCGAAAAATTTAAAGAGATGCCAGTAAGTGTGGTTAACTTTGTAGAAGGCACTCGTTTTACTACACAAAAGCACGCGCGCCAAAATAGCCCGTTTCCACATTTATTAAAACCAAAAGCGGGCGGTATTGCTTTTGTAATGCAAGCGATGGGCGAGCAAATTACTAAAGTGGTTAACGTTACCATTCATTACCCAGATGGCATTCCTACATTCATGGATTTTGCAGGTGGTAAGGTAAAAAATATCAACGTACACGTGGATGTAAGGCCTGTAAGCGAAGAGCTTATTGGTGACTACACCGGCGATTCTGAATTTAGAGTACGCTTTCAATGCGAGCTAAATCGTTTATGGGAAAATAAAGAGCAAACATTACAATCGCTCGAAAAACACCCCAAATAAAAGGCAAAAATATGAGCTTACAGTTATGCTAAAAAAGTGGTTACCAAATTGGCTTAACGGCTTAATTGTGGGCTGCGTATTGTTTTCTAATGTAATGCTTTTTGGCTCGCTAGTATTTGTACTAGGGCTTATTAAGTTATTACTGCCTTTGTCTGTTGTTAACTCTTTATTGCACAGCGCTTATCGAGGGTGGTGTAATGGCAATCGGTTTGGCTTGTGGCTAGGTTGTCCTAATATTGTGGTTGATATAAGTGGCGATTTAAATTCAAAAAGTTGGTATTTACTTATATGTAATCACACGAGTTGGTTAGATATAACCGTGCTTAGCTCATTACATGCATTACCAGCCCCTAAGTTTTTTTTAAAAGATGAATTAAAATACGTGCCTTTTATTGGCACTGGTGCGTGGGCTATGGGTATGCCGTTTATGAAACGGGTAAGCAAAGCACAGCTTGCTAAAAACCCAAAATTGAAAGGGTTGGATGTAGAGCGCACAAAGCACAGCTGTCGCAATTTTCGTCACTATCCTACTACCATCGTTAATTTTGTTGAAGGCACACGCTTTACGCCAGCTAAGCATAATCTGCAGCAAAGTCCTTTTAAGCACTTATTAAAACCCAAAGCGGGTGGCATTGCTTTTGCGCTTGAAGTGCTAGCCAACCAATTTGATGCCATGCTAAATACAAGTTTAGTGTATAGCGGTAAAACAGATCACGTTTGTCGGAACTTACTCAAAGGCGAGCTAGATTCTATTTATGTTTCAATAGACGTAACGCCCATTAATGACAATATGCAGGGCAGCTATCAAACCGATGACGTATTTAAAGCTAATTTTCAACATTATGTGAATGAGCTATGGGTTGCGAAAGATCAGCAGCTTGCCGATATTTATGCTCAACAAGATTTACCTGAACCACAAATCAGTAAGGAAATTGAAACACTATGACCAACACCCACCTACAGGAGTTAATCGCTCCTTGGTTTGAAAAAGTACCCGATGCGGATTTTCTTAGTTCTATTACCGCAGTTTCAATAGGGATTTTTTCTTTATTAATTGTTTACTTATTTACTCGTAGGTTAATGTTACCAGGCATTCAAAAAGTGGTAACTAAGCTTTCGCCTCAACGTATTGGTTCGTTGTCGCCTATGCTTAATAAGCTTAATAGACGTATTGCAGGTATGCTTTGCAGCGTATTATTTTTGGCGACCTTTGACAGTGTTTATCCGGTTAATGAGCTGACCGCTGAAATTTTGAAAACGGTTGGCCAAGCTATACTAATTATTCATGTAGGTTTTATTTTTAGCAGTATTGTAAGTATTGCGGGTTCTATTTATAACCAATTGGAGTTTGCACGCGAAGTCCCTATTCAGGGCTTAATTCAGGTTGTTAAGCTAATCACCTTTATTGTGTGTGCTATTTTAATTGTAAGTATTTTCCTTGAGAAGTCACCCACTTATATTCTCTCTGGCTTTGGTGCTATTGCTGCTGTTACGTTATTAGTATTTAAAGACACTATTTTAGGCTTTGTAGCTAGTATTCAAATCGCAGCAAATCGCCTAGTAACCTATGGTGATTGGATTCAAGTAGAAAACTACGGCGCCGATGGTGAAGTAATTGATTTGGGTTTAAACACTGTAAAGGTACGTAACTGGGATAACACCATTACAACTATTCCAACTTATATGCTAGTTGCGGGTTCGTTTAAAAACTGGCGTGGTATGCAAGAGTCGGGCGGTAGACGTATTAAACGTTCACTTAATATAGATATGCACAGTATTTGTTTAGTAAGTGATGAATTTAGAAAGCAAATAGATGCGGCTATTCCGCTTCATGACTATATCCGAGTGACGACATTACCCGCTCAAGTTTCTAATTTAGGGCTGTTTCGTCGTTATGCTGAGGGCTATTTAAAGCAGCACAGTAAAATTAATACGTCGCTTACGTTAATGGTACGAGAGCTACAACCAATGAACCACGGGTTACCGATTGAGTTTTATTGCTTTAGTGAAGACAAACGCTGGATTTCGTACGAGCATCTACAAGCCGAAATAATGGACCATTTACTTGCAGTATTGCCAGTGTTTGGGCTTAGGGCATATCAAAGTGTTAGTGGGCAATTAAGCCCTCCTAACGAGCAACAAACAGATAAGCCAATATTTAGAGTGATGGCAAATAGTGCTGCAAAAGACCCACAGCAATAAATAAAGCTAAGAGCCACCAAATAGGTGGCTTTTTAAATCGCAGCCATGCAAATGTAATTATTACTAACGCAACCTGCCAAAGGTTATACACAGCCGATGTCCAAATTGGTGAATACAATGCGGCCGCTAAAAAACCGACTACCGCTGCATTAAGCGCCGCTATTGAACTTGCAAAACGTGGCTTACTTGCCAAATTAATCCAACTCTTCTGAAACGCCAGTATAAGTAAAAAACCAGGCATAAATATAAGCAGTGTAGCTATAAGGGCACCCACTAAAGGTTGCTCAGAAGTAAGTTGTGCGCCTAAGTAAGTAGCAATAGTAAACATTGGCCCTGGCACTGCCTGTGCACTCGCGTAAGCACTTAAAAACTGATCATCACTCAATGCTGGTACGCCAGCTTGAAGTACCGGCAGTACTACGTGTCCGCCGCCAAACACCATTGCACCCGCTTGGTAAAAAGGGGTAAACAAAGCAAACTCATGTCCTAGTGGAATAAAGCTAACCCCAAGTAAGAGCGCAAATAACCCCAGTGCAATCCAATTAATATTACTGTTTTTACTGCTAACATCGTCTGCTACTGTGCCAAGTTTTAATAAAGGCCATATAGCACCTACTGTTGCAGCAGTGATTAAAATCGCTATTTGAGTTCCCATCATTGGAAATAACACCAAGGCAAGTGTACTCATTATCGCAAGTAACTTAAGCGCACCACTTGTACAAAAGCTTTTAGCCATACTAAGTGTTGCATCAGCGACTATAACAACGGCAAATAACTTTAAGCCTGCAATAATTGCAAAGTAAACAGCGTCAAACTGATGGGCACTAGCCGCAAGCAGCACCATTATTAAAAACGAAGGCAAGGTAAAGCCTACAAAAGCAGCTATACCACCCAGTACTCCTGCACGCTCAACACCAATAGCAAAACTAACTTGGCTAGAGCCTGGCCCTGGTAATGCTTGGCTTAAACTAATAAGTTGTGCGTAACGCGTGTTAGTTAGCCAATTTAACGAGTCTACAAAGTGGCGCTTAAAATAGCCTAAATGCGCAGCGGGGCCACCAAAACTCATGCACCCTAGTAAAAAAAATTGTCTAAAAATAGCAATTAACATTGCGCCAATATCCTTTGTAAAATTCATTAAATTGTCACAGCGTAGTATGACATTTTTATTAAAACGGCACATTAGTTTGAGGTCTGTTTAACAATCATGCAAGATGCGCTGCTTTTAACACTCTCTTCATAGTTTGTTCATACATGTATTTGCATACTCTTGCTAAATTCTTAATGAATAGGGTATCACCATGACTTTAACTAAATCACTTTTAAGCGTAACCGTAGTAGCTGTATTACTTTCTGGTTGTGAAATGAATAACACCGGCAAAGGTGCGGCTATTGGCGCAGCAGCGGGTGGCGTATTAGGTAAAGCAACAAGTAACCATAAAGATAAGCGTATTTTTATAGGCGCTGCTATCGGCGCACTAGCTGGCGCTGCAGTGGGTAACTACATGGATAAGCAAGAAGAAGCATTTCGTGATGAACTTGCAGGCTCTGGTGTTGAAGTTGTACGTGAAGGAGATAACTTGCGTTTAGTTATGCCATCTAATATTACGTTTGCGACCGACCAATCTTATATTTCGTCTGGCTTTAACGATACCTTAGATGCTATTGCTAAAGTGATGAACAAATACGAAAAAACGTACCTAAGTATTGAAGGCCACACAGATAGCACAGGTAAAGACAGCTACAACATGAACCTATCGCGTGAACGTGCTCAAAGCGTTAAAAACTACTTAGTGAACCAGCAAATCATGGCTGAGCGTGTAAGTACTATGGGTTATGGCGAAACACGTCCAATTGCGACTAACGATAGTGTAAATGGCCGTGCTCAAAACCGCCGTGTAGAAATTCAAATAGTACCAAACACTGAAGAATAATTAGTCTTTATTAAACTGTAATTCACACAGTTTTTGATACAACGGGTTACTTGCTACTAATTCTTGGTGGGTACCCGTTGCTATAATCTCTCCATTTTCCATTACCACAATCACATCGGCATGTTTAACCGTTGCTAGTCTATGGGCAATAATAAGCGTGGTGCGGTTTTGCATTAAATGCTCAAGCGCTGCTTGTACATGGTGCTCACTTTGCGCATCGAGTGCGCTGGTGGCTTCATCAAGAAGGAGTATTTCAGGGTCTTTTAGTATGGCACGCGCAAGCACAATACGTTGCTTTTGCCCACCCGATAACCGCACACCTTGCTCACCTAAAAAACTGTTATAACCTTGCGGTAATTGTTTAATAAATTCATCTGCATGAGCATGTTTGGCAGCGGCATATACTTGCTCGTCACTTGCTTTTGGGTTGCCGTAGCGAATGTTATGCATTACATCGGAGCTAAACAAGATAGGGTTTTGCGCGACCATACCCATTTTACCTCTGAGGGTATTAAGCGATAATTCTTTAATGTTTATATCTTTAAATTTAATGGCTCCGCTAGCCGGATCGTAAAAGCGCTGTAGTAATTCAAATAAGGTTGTTTTACCTGCGCCAGAAGGGCCAACAATAGCCACAGTTTGGCCTTGAAGTATATTTAAACTTATTTTATTAAGTGCGCTTACGTCTGGGCGAGAAGGGTAGTTAAAGCTTATATTCTCAAGCGTAATAGCAGGGCTGTTACTATTTTTTAGTAAGTAACTATCTTGTGGATTTAGTGGGTTTTCTATCTCACTTTTAACAGCAAGTAACTCAAGTAATCTTGCAGCTGCGCCTGCTGCGCGTTGTAGTTCGCCATATACTTCAGCAACGGTTGCCACCGACATTGCTACCATAATAGCGTAAAACACAAAGGCTCCTAGCTCACCGCCAGTCATGGTACCTGCTAATACGTCGCTGCCGCCGACCCACAGCATTGCGCTAATAGCGCTAAAAGTTAAAAATATTACCGCTGCAATTAAAAACGAACGTTGCTTAATGCGGCTTTTAGCCACATTAAAGGCTTTTTCGGTTTCAAGTGCAAAAGCGTGCTGCTCTTGCTCTTCGTGGCTATAGCTTTGCACAACTTTAATATTTTGAATGATCTCGCCGGCATAGGTGCTTATATCGGCTATGGCATCTTGGCTGGAGCTTGCAAGTTTGCGCACCTTTTTACCAAATATCATCATAGGAACAAGTACCAACGGCACACAAGCAACAACCACTAAAGTAAGTTTTAAATTAGTAAACAACAGCATAGCAAGTCCACCAACCAGCATAAGTACACTGCGCAACGCCATAGAAAATGATGAACCAATAATTGATTGCAGTAATGTAGTGTCGGTTGTTAAACGCGACATAAGCTCGCCACTGCGGTTTTCTTCAAAGTAGCTTGGGTGCAAAGTAACAATGCGATTAAACACGGCTTTGCGAATATCGTTACTGACTCGCTCGCCAATCCACGACATTAAATAAAAGCGGCTAAAGGTGCCTACAGCCAATAAACTAATTAAACCAATAAGCACCAATACAGCTTGTTGTAGCTGATCTTTAGAGCCAGCTATAAAGCCATGATCTATGACAAACTTAACCCCTTGCCCTAAGGATAAGTTAACACCTGCTGTTACTAACAGGGCAGCAAGCGCCGCTACTACCATCCATTTATACGGTTTAATAAAAGCAAAAATAGGTAATAAACTACTAAAAGCGGCTTTTTCGGGCTTAGGGCTTGTTTTTGACATAGTGGATTCTTTTTAAAGGTTAAGGTATAGATATGGCACTAAGATAATAAAAATCAATACTATTAAATATTAGCCAATAAGGAAACGTTATGACTACTGCAACCGTAAGTGGAGAATTTAATGTAAATCTAGCCCCAATTGAAGGTTACGCAAGCGGCCAAAACGGCGTTAATTTAGGGCGTATGTCGATAGATAAAACATTTAAAGGTAGCTTAAATGCCACCAGCCAAGGCGAAATGCTAAGCGCCATGACACCCACACAAGGCAGTGCCGGTTATGTTGCCATAGAGCAAGTAATAGGCGAGCTTGACGGCAAAAAAGGCAGTTTTGTACTGCAGCATTTTGGCACTATGGATAAAGGCCAAGACAGCCTAATTTTAAATGTAATTCCCGATTCAGGCACTCATGAGCTAGAAGGGTTAACGGGCAGTATGAAAATACGTATTGAGCAAGGGATTCACTACTACGATTTTGAATACACCTTATAAGATACACAAGGATTAAAATGCAAAAAGTAATCGAATTTAGAAAGACCCGTTTTTTGGGTGGGGTAGATATAGTCGCACTGAATGACCGCATACAGGAATTAAACCAAGATGGCTGGAAAGTAATAAACGCAGTGCCATTGACAGGCTTTTATGGCCAAGTGCATGGTTATACTTTGTTTATTGAAACTGACGAGCTTTAAATGACATTTACAGTATGGTTAAGCCTAGCGGCTATTTGTATGATGGGCGCAATGTCGCCAGGACCAAGTTTAGCGGTGGTTTTAAAGCACTCACTTAACGGCAGTATGAAAAACGGTATGCTTGCCGCGCTCAGTCATGGTACTGGCGTTGGCTTGTATGCTGGTGCATCGTTATTAGGGTTAGGCGCTTTAATGACGCAGTTTCCAACTGTTTATCAAATACTCGTGTATTTAGGCGCAGCCTATTTGGCGTATTTAGGTATAAAAATATTGCTAGCAAAACCCAGCAATAACGAACTTGAAGTACAAAAAAGTGAGGTAAGTGCAGCTAAAGCATTACAAGATGGTTTTGCCATTGCTTTTTTGAACCCCAAACTCGCTATTTTCTTTTTAGCCTTGTTCTCACAGTTTATTGACCCTCAGCTACTTACTTTATGTGTGGGCATAATTATGTGTTTAACCGTGTTTGTAATTGATACCGGCTGGTATTTACTGGTGGCGTTACTGACTGAGGTTTCAAAAAACCGCTTTGGATTTACCAAACAAAACCCGTGGCTTGATAAAATACTGGGAGTCGTATTTATCGCTCTTGCTATAAAAGTTGTTATTAGCTTGTAAGATTGAGTAGAGATTATTGAAGCTTGCAGAGTGTATTTTTAGTTATATAGATAAAGGATTAAAACAATGACAAAACATATTTTAAAAAGTGCATCTTTCGACCCGAAGGTTCAGCAATACTGGATGCTAATGGCCGCTTTTTTTAGTGTACTAGCGCTGGTGACTATTCCGTTGTTACCCATTGTCTTGGCGATTGTATGGCTAGTGGGCGGGCGAATACTCGCAGCTATGTCTGCTGACTTATTACCACAAAAATTGGTAGTTAAACGTGGCATATTATTTAAAGAAGAAAAATCTATTCCGCTTGAAAAAATAACAGATGTAGGGTTAAGCCAAGGGCCGCTCATGCGAATTTTTGGATTATATCGTTTAAGCTTTGAAACAGCTGGGCAGTCAGGAAATGGTGCTTTAGTGTCTTTGCTTGGTGTAGTTAATGCGAGTGAGTTTAGAGAGGCGATACTTGAGCAAAAAGATGTATTGGCAAACCAAGGTAAAGCGTCGCAGCAGGCAACAGAGCAAAGTGAGAAAGAGCTACTGAGATCACTTACTTATAGTGTTAAAAATATTGAGCAGATGCTACTTGTTTTACTTGATGAAAGGCAGCAAAAGTAGCCTGTTTTAAAATTGTAAAGCTTATAAGGGTATTTTTATGAATACGGAAATAGAAAATATATTTAATAATTATCCTGAGATAGCAAAAAGTAAGCTTATAAAATTACGAGAGTTAATTTATACCGTAGCACAAGAGCAAAACTTAGGAGCTGTTGAAGAGTCTTTAAAGTGGGGAGAGCCAAGTTATAACACAATAAATGGCAGCCCCATTCGCGTAGGCTTTAAGGGCTCCTCGTGTTATTTGTTTTTTCATTGCCAATCAAAGCTAGTAAGCCCATTTAGAGAGTTGTATTCCCACACTCTCACTTTCGAAGGTAACCGGGCAATTGTATTAAATAGTGAAAAGCCATTACCAGAATACCCAGTTAAAGAGCGTATTAAATTAGCACTGACTTATCACAAAGTTAAACGCCTACCTTTACTAGGCGCATCATTATAAGTATTCAGTTGATGTTTAAAACACACTACATATTTGGTTTGCGTCACAGGTAATAACGGTTACGTTTTCATAACCCACACGCGTTAACGCTTCTGCTCCCAACGTTGCGCGCGCACCACTTGCGCAGTGCACGTAAATAGGGCGAGCTGCGTCTTTTTCTATTTCCATCAGTTTCATCTCGAGTAATCCACGCGGAATATTTATAGCGCCAGTAGCTGCTTTTGTAGCGTGCTCTGCAGGTTCTCGTACATCAATAAGTAAACCCTTATTTTGTTCAAGTTCGAGTTTCGCTTGCGCTGCGTCAATACGGCGTTGGTTAGGTGTGATAATTTTTAGTAAATCAGGGATTGATGTAAGCATTAGTTTGTAAATCCTCTTTTTCTTAAAAAAGACATTAATGAGTGCTACTTGGTATAAGTAGGTTAATTGAGTTAATACTTATAAATAACGTTAAAAACTGAAAGTTACTTTATATAAAGTAACTTAATAGTGCGGATACTGCTACAGCACTTCCGCCGATTAATAAAACGGCATCGTTAATTTTGTGATTACCTTAATATTAGTAAAGTCTAATGTTAATTATATTAGAACCTACTAATGTAAAAGTCTATACTTAAAAAGGTATCAAAAAGAGAAATAATAAAAATGAATATTGAACAACTAGCTGTCAACGCAGAGCAAGCCGAACAGTTTTTAAAATTAATGGCTAACAAAAATCGCTTAATGATTTTATGTAGTTTATTACAAGGTGAGCAAAGTGTAGGTGAGCTAAATAAAAATGTACCTTTAGCACAGTCAGCGTTATCTCAGCATTTAGCAAGTTTACGCAAGGCGGATATGGTTGCTACTCGCAGAGAAGGGCACACTATTTATTACTCATTGACCGATCCAAAAGTTGAGTCGATCATTGCTTTGCTATATGAGTGGTTTTGCCGACAAGAAAATACTAAATAAACGTAGCTATTTCATCGAGTGATTTTTTATCCAGTGCATGAGCAGGTATTGTTGCATCATCACTTGGGTAGCCTGTAATAAGTAGCATGTATGGGCGTTCGTTATCTTTATCGCGATTACATATGTCGGTTAAAAAACTCATTGGCTTTGGAGTATGAGTAAGGGTTGCCAAACCACTGCGGTGCAAAGCTTGAATTAAAAAGCCGGTAGCTAAGCCAACAGACTCATGCACATAATAATTCGTATTTTTATCATCGCTGCTTACGCCGCCCTTTTTTTGACTAAATACAGCTATAAGCCAAGGTGCATGCTCTAAATAAGGTTTATTGGCGTCGGTACCTAACGGTTTTAGCGCATCTAACCATTCTTCACCTGCTCTGCCTTCGTAAAAAGAACGCTCTAATTTTTCTGCGGCTTCTCTTATTTGTTTTTTTACATCGCTACTGTTTATAGCCACAAAATGCCAAGGCTGATGATTCGCTCCACTTGGTGCTGTGCCAGCTGCTTTTATACATGCTTCAATAATATTTTTTGGTACTGGGCGATCGCTAAAGCTGCGAATGCTATGGCGGCGTTGGCTGGTTTGTAAAAACTCGTTAGCACGATTTAGCATTTCTTCATGTGGATATTCTATAAAGTCATTTAACGGCTGGCTTTGGTGATCTTGCATGGCTTTTCGTTTCTTATAAAAAGTATATGTGGTTTTTATACCGAGTGAATACAGTGCAGGCAAGTGTTATGAGTTTAAATTATGTTTATTTGTTGTTACAAATTTAACCAGCAAGTAACTTATGTTCCTATTTTCCTTGTGGTATAAAACATTATAAAAATAATTACTCATATTCAAGGAAGTAAAAATGCTATCAATAACAGGGTTATCTAAAACCTACGATAATGGCGTACATGCACTACAAGGTGTTGATTTATCTATCGGCAAAGGGATGTTTGGATTACTTGGGCCAAATGGCGCAGGTAAATCATCGCTAATGCGTACCATTGCAACACTGCAGTCGGCTGATTCGGGTTCAATCACTTTTGATGGTATTGATGTTTTTAAAGACCCACAGGCTCTGCGCCAACGTTTGGGTTATCTACCGCAAGATTTTGGTGTGTACCCGCGTGTTAGTGCTTACGACTTACTGGACCATATGGCTGTTTTAAAGGGAATTCATAATAAAGCAGAGCGTAAAGAGTCGGTTGAAGGATTACTTGCACATACTAATTTATATCAACATCGCTCAAAAGCGGTAAGTGGCTTTTCGGGCGGTATGCGCCAGCGTTTTGGTATTGCACAAGCCTTACTAGGCGACCCCGACTTACTTATCGTTGATGAACCTACCGCAGGGCTAGATCCTGAAGAGCGAAATCGCTTTCATAACTTGTTAGTAAGCTTAGGCGAGCAAAAAGTCGTTATATTATCGACCCACATTGTTGAAGATGTAGCAGAGCTTTGCCCAAACATGGCGGTGCTGGCAGGCGGTAAAATACTATTAGAGGGCAATCCAATTGCCCTTACCGATAAACTCCAAGGCCAAATTTGGCGCAAAGCCATGAGCCAAGAAGAAGCGCTAGAGCTTGAACCGCAGCTGCCTGTTATTTCAAAACGCTTATTTGCTGGGCAAACCATATTACATGTATTAGCCAATGAAGCCCCTGAAGGTTTTGAGCTCAGCAGTGCAAACCTAGAAGATGTGTATTTTTCTACGTTGCTTAATCATCGTAACAGCCAAGTAGCATAAGGGGGCGCTATGTTTTTTAATATGCTAGCGTTTGAGCTGCGCTATTTTATGCGTCAGCCTTCGTTTTATGTGACCTCATTAATATTCTTTTTTATGGCGTTTTTTATAAGCTCCAGTAGTAAGTTTCCGTTAGGTGGGGCTAATGTTCATATGAACTCGCCTTATACCATTATGGTTTTAACGGTTACCTTTTGTACGCTTGCTATGTTTTTAGTGGTTAACTTTGTTGCAAGCTCAGCGATTCGCAACAGCGAGACCAAAATGGATGAGCTGGTGTTTAGTAAGCCCGTTAACCCGCTTGCTTATCAATCAGGGCGTTTTTTTGGTTCTTACTTAGTTGTACTTATTGTGTTTTTAAGCGTGCCACTAGGCGTATTTTTGGGATCTCAATTTGGCTTGTTGGTTGGCTGGCTCGATAGCGAGCTAGTAGGCCCCAATAAGTTTATATATTACGCAGCGCCTTTTTTATATTTAGCAGTGCCAAGCTTATTGGTCCTCAGTGCTATTTTTAATAGTGTGGCGGTCTATTTTAAAACCATGATGGCGGTATATGTAACGGCCGTGGTGGTTTATATAACCTACCAATTGGCGAGTATCTATTTTGACGATTTAGCGTTTAGAAATATTGTTGTTTACGCAGACCCATTTGGCACAGGGTCGTTAATTGACTTAACCCGTTACTGGACTGTAAGTGATAAAAATACTGAAGTGTTAACGCTTTCGGGCGATTTTTTAATTAACCGTATTTTATGGGTAGCAATAAGTTTAGCGATGTTTTTTGGCCTCGGAAAGTTAGGTAATCGCGTAGTCACTAAAAAACAGAAAAAGCAATTTGCTGTCTCAACGTTTGTAAAAAACAAACAAGCAGCACTTATTAGCAGCGCTAAAAATTACAAGTCAAAAGGGGTAAATACGAAATCGCAATTAGTAATGCGCAGCTTATTTGAACTTAAGCAAGTTATATTAAGTGCCCCTTTTATGATTTTAGCGGGTGTCAGTATTACTATGTTACTCGCACCACTTTTTGCACCTATTGGCGCATATGGCACAACGGATTGGCCGCTCACACAAAACATGGTGGGCATTATTCAAAACTCCTCCGCTTTGTTTATGTTTATCATTATTGCTTATTACAGCGCAGAGCTGGTTTGGCGAGAACGCCAAAGTGGTATGGGTGATATTGTTGACAGTTTCCCGGTGCATAACAGTGTGTTTTGGGTATCTAAAATTATTGCGTTAATCACTGCAGTTTGTGGCCTTTATTTAGTAGGCATGATGTTTACCATTGCAGTGCAGCTATTTAAGGGGCAATTTAACCTAGAGCTTGGTCAGTACTTATTTAGGTTGGGTTACCTTACATTACTGCCTTTAATTATGATGGCTATATTGGCGTTCTTTTTACAAATAATTAGCCCTAATAAATACATAGGTATGGGTTTATTTATTCTGTATTACATTGCTCAAATGGTAATGGGTGCTTACGGGTTTGAGCATCATATGTATCATTTTTCTCAAAGCAGTAGCGTACCGTATTCTGATATAAATGGTTATGGACATTTTTTACAAGGCGCGCATTGGTATACCCTATATTGGGGGGCATTGAGTGTGTTTTTAGCTATTGTAGGGTTTGCTTTATGGCATCGCGGCCCGTCGCAATCATTGCGTACTCGTTTATCTTTAGTGCGTTACAACATGTCTTTAAAAGGCCAGATTGCAGCCGTTATAAGTTTATTGGTATTTGTGGGCGCGGGTTATAACATTTATTACAACACCCGTGTAATCAACGAGTTTGTAACAAGTGATGATAACGAAGCGCTACAAGTAAGGTATGAGCAAGAGTTTTCACAATACAAAGACTTGCCACTGCCTATAATAACTGATGTTGACTTACACATTGATATTTATCCTAAAAAGCGTGCTTTAAATGCCGTGGCTAAAATTAAGTTTACCAATACCGCAAACGAGCCAATAACCCGTGTGTTAATCAACGAGCCTAGCCAATCTAAAAGCTGGGATGTAAAAATGGCGGGCGGAAAAATAGTAGAGCGTTTAACCGATTTTGGCATGGTATGGTTTGAGTTTGAACAACCGCTAATGCCCAATGAAGTACGAGAAGGCGAGCTCTCAGTTTCTCGTGAACACGACGGTTTTGTTGATAGGAGATCTGATACTCAACTCGTGCACAACGGTACATTTGTAAATAATGGAGAATTATTGCCAAATTTTGGTTATCAAAAGTATTTTCAAATTGCCGATAAGTATGAGCGCCGCAAGCACGATTTACCTGAACTTGAACGCGCACATAAACTAGAAGACAGCCGCTATTATACGCAAAATGAGTTTGGGCCTGCTAATGGCTTTATAAACTATAAGGCAACGGTAAGCACCGATGAGTCACAATTTGCTATTACACCAGGTTACTTAAAAAGTGAGAGTGTAAAAGATGGACGCCGCACCTTTGTTTATGAAATGGATGCTCCAATTATAAACTTTTACTCTGTGCTTTCGGCAGAGCTTGAAAGTAAAAAGGTTGAGCATAACGGTGTAAATATTGAGGTGTACTACCACAAAGATCATGCATGGAATGTTGACCGTATGATTGAATCGGTACAAGACTCAATAGATTACTACACGCAAGCCTTTGGCCCGTATCAGCATAAGCAGTTACGTATTATTGAATTTCCTAAGTATCGCTCGTTTGCGCAAAGTTTTGCCAATACGGTGCCTTACTCTGAAAGTATTGGTTTTATTACAGACCTAAGAGATGAGAATAAAGTTGACCTACCTTACTATGTAACCGCACATGAAGTTGCGCACCAATGGTGGGGGCATCAAGTTTCGGGGGCCAATGTAGAGGGCAGTGCTGTTATTTCTGAAACACTTTCGCAATACAGTGCGCTAATGGTGCTAAAAAAACGCTTTGGCGCCGAGAAGCTTCGTAAATTCTTAAAGTACGAGCTAGATAAATACTTAATGGGCCGTACAGGTGAAGCCTTTGAAGAAATGCCGCTATATAAAACGCAGGGTCAGCTGTATCTTCACTATAATAAAGGCTCAGTTGCGATGATGGCTTTGTATGACCGCTTAGGTGAAAAACGCTTAAATGCAGCACTTAAAGCGTTTTTGAATGAGTTTAAATATCAATCAACGCCATATCCAACCACACTTGATTTACTTAGTTATTTAAAGCGAGATGCAACACAAGCTGAACAACGTTTTATTGATGATCAGTTTAAATATATAACGCTTTATGAGCTTGAAATGAAAGAAGTGTCGGTTACTGATGATGTTGATGGCGAAGGTTTTTATACAGTAACACTGAGCGTTGAAGCAACTAAGCAGCATGCCGATGGACAAGGTGAAGAAACTGAGCAGCCGCTCGATGAGCTAATTGATATTGCATTATTTAGCGACGACCCTGAAAACTTACTCGCTGAAGACTTTGTTATTTACTCGCAAAAGCATCAAATAGTATCTGGTACCAATACTATTGAGCTAAAAGTAAAAGAAAAACCATTATTTGCAGGGGTTGATCCTTACATTAAGCTGGTCGACAAAGACAGTAAAAACAACTTAGCTAAGTTTTAAAGTCTATTTATTTACTAACCACTTAAACTGACTACTTTAAAGGCCGCATTTATGCGGCCTTTATGTGTAATAAACTGTATAAAACTTCATAGCGTTTCTACATATTCCCCACAGCTTTTTACGCTAATATTTTATGTTCTCTTATAAAGTTACCTTACTGGTATTTAGTTTATAAGGAAGAGTATGAAACCATTAATTATAGGGGCGATAGCATTAAGCCTCAGTGCTTGTTCTGCGGTAACCATTCAGCCACGGGCAACAGCAAAAATAACGAGCCAAGCTAATTACGAAGATAGCCGCCCATTTTATTTATGGGGATTAGTGGGTGAGCAGCGGGTAGACGTAAAACAAATATGTTCAAATACACCGGTTATTCAAATGCAGTCACAGCAAACGTTTAGTGATGGAGCGCTGAGTTTAATTACGCTTGGAATATACTCGCCTCATACCATTAAAGTGTGGTGCCAAGAGCAAGTACTAGGGGAGGCATTATGAGCATCAAGCTATTTGCAGCCGGTTGCACACTGATTATTTTAACGGGGTGTACAAATATTTACTTTGATAACGGTATGCAGAGCAAAGTAAGCAATAAGACGCTAAAAAGTTCACAGTGGCATCATAATTTTGCACTTGCGTTGTACGAGGGATCAGAGCCGTTAGATTTAACAAAACATTGCCCACAAGGGGAGTGGCAAAGCGTTCATACGTATAAATCGTTTACTAATGGTTTAGCTGAGGTGGTTGTGAATCAAATTGGCCCAGCTTGGTACCCTAAAACAGTAGAAGTACAATGTAATAAGGTACCATTTAAAGCTAAATAATTATTTAAAATAGTTATTCGTAACGCAGTGCATCTATAGGGTTTAGTCTTGCTGCTTTAATAGCAGGGGCTAAACCAAATATAATCCCAATCATTGATGTAAATCCGAACGATAGTATTACAGCCCATACTGGTATATATGCATCAGGCATACTTGGGACTAAAAACGAAATAAGCCCTGCGGCGCCATATCCTATAATGAGTCCTATTAAACCACCAAAAAGTGAAAGCACAACGGCTTCAACTAAAAACTGCAACATAATAAAACCAGGTGTTGCGCCTAGTGCTTTTAATGTACCAATAACACGTGTGCGTTCAGTTACCGACACTAGCATTATGTTCATAACACCAATACCGCCAACAAGTAAGCTAATGCCAACAATACCAGCAGTAATAGCAGTAGCACTGCTGGTAAATTTATCTATTTGGGCACGAGATTTTTCAGCGGTTTCAAATTCAAAGTCGTTTTCATCTTTCTCTTTTAGTTTATGCAGTTGGCGCAATACACGAGTTATTTTTGCAAGCACTTGTTCTTCGTTAGTACCTTCATTTAACCTAAACATAATTTGCACATTAGTTTGTGTACTTCCGCCTTCTAAAGCACTCATGGTACTAATTGGAATATTAATGTAATCGTCTTGGTCAAAACCAAATAAGCTACCTTGTTTTTCAGCAACGCCAATAATTCTAAACCATTCACCACCTAGCTTTATATATTCACCTACTGGGTTTTCAGGAAGGTTTAGCTTTTCTATGATTGAAGGGCCGATAAATGCGACCCTTCTTCGTTTATCATCGTCCTCAGCACGAATAAAACGACCAAGTTCAGGATAAGTACGATACGCTTTTTGATAGTCTTGCTCGGTACCGATAACACGCGATGAATGGCTTTTATTTCCATACTCAGCTCCCCCCGAAAAGCGCCAGGTAAACATTAGGGCAGTTAGCGTTTCAGCTTCTTTTATACGCGACTTTAAAGCTAAAAAATCGTCGTAGGTAAGCTTGGCATTTTTACCAACCATTTCGAGTTCAATACTGGTGTAAGGCTTTATTGTTGTTACATCTGGCGACATATCAGCAAGTTGATCGTTTATTTGCTTTGTAAAACCCTGCATCACTGCAACGACAGTAACTACGGCGGCAACACCAATAATAATGCCCAAACAGGTCAGTGCGCTGCGCATTGCATTAGCTTTAATAGCTGAAAAAGCGGCCTTAGTGCCTTCCATTATCGCAAGAGCTGATTTAAACATGCTGCTTGATTCCTTCATCTTTAGTTACATCACTTACCACTTTACCGTCCACTAAACGAATCACGCGTTGGCAATGATCGGCAATTTCTTGCTCATGTGTTACTAAAATAATAGTGTGACCTTCGTTATGCAGCTCATCAAACAAATCCATAATTTCGCGGGTCGTTTTACTATCAAGATTACCTGTGGGTTCATCTCCTAATAATATATGTGGTTTTGTGACTAAAGCGCGGGCAATAGCAACACGTTGACGTTGCCCGCCCGATAGCTGGCTAGATAAATGATTAACTTTATCACCGAGACCTACCCGCTTTAGTGCTTCTAGAGCTTGTTGCTTGCGCTGTTTACTAGGGATAAAGCGATATACTAAAGGCTGCATTACATTTTCTAGTGCGGTTGCACGTGGTATTAAGTTAAAGCTTTGAAATATAAACCCGACACTTTCATTACGCTGATGAGCAAGCTCTGTCTCGGTCATACTTTTTACTAGTTTATCTTTTAAGTAGTATTCGCCACTGCTGGGTGTATCTAAACAGCCTAATAAGTTCATCAAGGTCGACTTGCCTGAACCAGAAGGTCCTATAATCGCCACGTATTCGTTTTGCATTATATGTACGTTTACATCATCAAGTGCCTTAAATACCTCTGAGCCCATTTTGTATTGTTTATTAATATGCTCTAGCTTGATTACCGCAGACATTAGGCTTCTTCCTTGTCTGCATCTGATTTAAGTTTTACCACATCACCTTCAGTCAGAAGACTTACTGGGCGCGCAGGGCCAATAACTATTTTGTCGCCCTCATTTAAGCCGTCAGTAATGGCTTGCTCTATATCAGATGATATTCCAACAGTTACGGCAATTTTGCTAACGGTGTTATCACTATTTAGTCGCCATACAAATGTTTTATCGTCTTCTTTTTGGATTGCTTCTATTGGAAGTTTTAAACCGTTTTCGGCAATGCTTGTTGCGATCTCTGCTCTACAACTCATTCCTGCATATAGCTGGCGCTCAGTAGTATCGAGTAATACTTTTACTTTAAACGATAAACCTTGAGAGCCGGCTTGGTTTTTAGCTGAAGTACCAATATTGATTACTGTGCCGCTAAATGGTTTATTAGGGTATGCGGCCGCATAAATATTCGCTTTTTGGTTAAGCTTAATGCTCGCAATGTCGGTTTCATCCACACGTAGCTCGGCTAAGATAGCGCTAGGATCGGCTACTAGCATTAAATCAGAGCCAATAATATTAGTAGTACCGGCTATAACGGTTTCACCTTCTTTAATATTTACAGATGCAAGCAAGCCGCTCATTGGAGCTCTAAATACACTTTTACTTAAGCGATCTTGCGCAATTTGTAGTGACGCTTGTGCTTGGTTGTACGACTCTATTCGTGATTCAATATCGATTTTAGCTAGATCGCGTGCGCTTTCAATATTCTCGTAGCTCTCTTGATTACCTAAACCGACATCATATAAGTCTTTTTGTCTTTTAAGTTGGCGCTCTAGGTTAGCAAGGCGTGTTTTATTGTGTTTAATTTCAATTTCTGTGGCGCGAAGGATTGCTTTACTACGGGTAACTTCTGATTCAAAAGCAGTTGTATCAAGGCGCATTAACATATCGCCTTGTTTAACTCCTTGGCCTTCTTGAACAAATATTTTATCTACTCGGCCTGTCACTTCAGAGCGTAATTGCACTTGTGTATTAAAAACTAAATTACCTGAAGCCATTATTGAGTCAGCAATGTCGCCAAGCTCTACTTGAGCAATATTTACTTCGGCTTGTTTTTCATCGCCAGAAATTTGCTTTGACACAATTAGGGCTATAAATGCGCCTACAGCGAGTGTGATGATTATTGCTTTTTTCATTTTATCTATCCGTGAATTAAGTAATGTGGAGCTAGTATCTACCTCCACTTAAGAGTTAACTTGCTGCAATGATTGCCCAAATACCAAAAATAATAATTGAAGGAAGAGCAGAGAATAGGAGTGCTTTGTTAGTTGAAAAATTAGTCCAGCATTTTAAGCCGATCATTCCCAGCGCAATGCTCCAAAAGCTAAATAAATTTATTGATTCTAATAAGCTATAAAAAGGATGGCCAATTTCAAGTCCTATTATTAATTGGTTAATAGATGCGTAGCTAAATACGGCTTGTTGAGATATTTGATCTGTACTTGCACTTAGTACAAGAGCAATTGTTCCTAGGCTTGAAATAACAACTGGCATCATTGTCCAGGTAGCGAATCCATACCAAGCTCCGTAGCTATGTTCTGATTCAGGATCTTGTTTAGCCACAAGCATATAATAAAGTGCCATTAATGCATTCATGATAGCCAGAGCAATTACGCCGCCAAACAAACCAAACCATATTTGGCCTTCTGCATTTTGCTCTATACTTTGGCGAATCATTTTTTGCTCGCCAATCGTCGCATCAATAGTTGATGCTGCTACTTGCTCATTAATCAAAAACTGCATATCAACAGTGGAATAAAAAATATAAATACTCGCCATTGAAACTAAAGACATGACTATAAAAGCAAGCCATGACCAACCTTTGGCGTGTTCAACACCATTGAAAGCTTTACTAGGACTTATATAAATATCGAGTAGGGCGCTAAACGCGTTAGGTGATTTCATTATTATTCCTTTATACCTATTTTATGGCTAGGCAGTTATAAATGCCCAGTGACTAGGTAATAGAATAAAGGAAAATGTATGTATTGTTTTCATTCAATTGTAACGTTTTGTTAACAGGTGTGAGGGGTCTTGTTCAAAAACGAGAAAAGGGCCAAAAGGCCCTTCGTGTCGCAGCAAGTAACACATTCTTTCTTATAAATTAAAGTCTACAGAATAAGCAACGTAAGCTTTAATATCTGAGTCATCCATATCTGTATCAGATAAACCAAAAGTGAAACCATCTTTCGAAATTGATACACCGTAATCTAAGATATTATCATCGCCAATAAAGTCACCAGAGTAGTGGCCTAAGTGAAGTGCCATTTCAGTGCCGTTACTGCCAATAGCAAAACCGTAGTCAGCTGTCAGGTAAAGTGAATCACCAAAGTCTGTACCATCACCACTTGCAGCTGATGTTGCAAGTACTGAAGCACCAAATGTAAAGCCTTCAACACTGATGCTACCGTAAATTTCAGAGAAATCTGCGTCAGCTTCAGAAGCTGCATCTGGGTAAGCGTAATAAATATAGCCAACATCATAGCTAACGCTTTCGTTAATGTCGCCACCAAAGCCTGCATATAAATCAAGCTCATAGGTCATTTCATCTGCCCACGATGCATTTGAAGCCCAAGTACCTGCATAAAAGCCCGATTCATTAGCGTAATCAATACCGCCTGAAATAGCTGCATCGCCCCCAGTTTGCTCTTGACCACGCCATAAGTAGTTTGATGTTGCCGCTGCGTTTGCTGTTACTTCAGCATGTACGGCTGTTGACGTTAAAGATGTTGCGCCCATTAATGCTATAGCACTTATAGCGATGGTTTTTTTTAGTTTTAGCATGTCCATTTCCCGTTATATGATTTTTGCTCGCCAAGGTTTTTATTATGTATTCGGAACCTTTAGGCTGACGGCTTTTTATTGTTTAACTAACGAGATAATTGCACTGTATGTGCCAGCTTCATTATTTTTTATTAAAAATTATTTTTATACATTAAAAACATGAGCTTGTATTTTATAGATTGAGAAGAGAGATGGTATGTAGGAAGATGTTGCGCACACTGCTGGTGCATAAATTAACCTAGCCGCACCATAAAAGTACGGCTAAATTAGAAGTTTTTAGCCAAATATAGTGCGCATAAGGCTAATTGTTTCGTTTACACTACGACCTTTTTGAACTTCACTCACAATTGAATCGCGCTTACTGCGAATGTGCTCAGGAATATCGTCAGCAGCAAGTGCGCGGTCTACTAAAATTTCTGCAGACTCTTTACCTCTACGCTGAGTTTTACCTGTCGTAGTTGTAGTTCGTTTAGGCTTACTTAACAGTTTGATGTAGTTAGAGTTATCTGGTGTTTTTGCATCAGCATAGTGAAAGAAACATGGGATTAGTGCTTTAATAGCAACTAATTGTTCTTCTAACTCATTACTAGGTTTAGCCATTTTGTACCATGACATAGCTTGAATACCTTTTACAATATCTTGCCAGTAACGCTCAAAATCACTATTTTTTAGTTTAGAAACACCAAGGGCACCGCATAATGCATCTAATCGATTGTTTGTGATCGGAGTAAATATATCAGGGCGACGCATTGCAAGTAGTCGTGTTGCAGGCGCAAGTGTTGGTTTTTCATTATTGTCGGTGAATATTTTTGAATAAGCAGCAACAAATTGTTGATATTCGTATTGAGTAATGTCACCTTCAAGTGGAATATTTACTAGTGCATCGTCAAAGGCACCTGGTAAATCGCTAAGCATTTGATGAAAGCTCTTCGCACTTTTTGTTGATGCAAACCATTCAACGTCAAAGTTATATGTGCTTGGATCAAGTGATGCCATGTGCTTACCGCTAAACGCAAGTAAATCTTCAGGAATCATATCTTTAAGAGATTGTTCACGAATGCTCTTAATGTAGTCTACTAAGCGAAGCTGTTCATCAAGAGCAATAACGTCTTTGTGTTGTTCTACAAATACACTTACTACAGGCCACGGAGCAATACGTAAAGTTTTAACCTGTAAAAAGCTGATAGCTGAAATAAGCTGATCGTGTAGCTTCTTAAGTACTGGTAATTGCTGCGGCTCTAGTAAGTCGTAGTTCATACGATCTCTGCTTGCACTTAGCAATTCGTAACACCAAGGTAAAAAATCATCAGGGTGGTTTTCTACTTTCACGGCCATAAGGTTAAGGCTTAATTCTGAAGATTGCTTCAGAATGTTCTGATAGATTTGATTTTCTTGTTCGCCTAGCGTCATTTTTGACGGTGAAATTAGCAGTTTTTTCATGCCTTGTAGAATCTCCGGTTTAGATATATATTTTTTTGCTGGTCTATTTTAGCGCAATTACGCTAATAACAACAGCGCTGTCCTCCATACGTTGTAATTGAAGTAGCTAAATCGGTGTTTTTGCTAATAGAATGAGACTAACGCTTTAACATGTATTAATCATTTTTATCTAGTACAAAGAGACTTTCAACTGAGGTATTAAAATGCTTTGCTATTTTTAGAGCAATTATTACCGAAGGGGTAAATCGTGCCGTTTCTACTGTACTAATAGTCTTACGTGAAACCGCAATTAGATCAGCCAAGTCTTGTTGAGAAAGGCCTGCTTCTTTGCGGTATTTTGCAATTTTATTTTGCACTTTTGCTCCTAATCTTTGCTTTGCCAAAGAATTGATACGCCGTATATTAAACTCATTACAGCAAGGTAAAATGTAGCCATCATGCTGTGAGATACTTCTAAAGCAAGAGTATCGGAGAGTAAGTACACGCCACCCATACTAAAAAGTAAGCCAAGCACGACATGTTTATAGGCAATAGTGTCGATGGTATTTAAATACTCATCTTTATATGTAAGGTGGTATTTCATTCTCCATGTAAACCCGCCTCTGATCACAAACATAAAGAATGAACCTAAAAAAGCAGCAGTTCCTAAAAACAATAGTGGGGCTGATGTTTGATTAAGCATTGGGTAAACACTAATGATTAATAAAGTGACCCCCATGAATAATGAAAACCATGCATTTTGGCCCATAAATTTTTCTTCACTTTTAATATCGTAATTAGACATAGCTCATTTCCTTTTAAAATTTTTACAATATGTAACCTGTAGGTATCAATGCAACCTTAAGGTTTCATTGGGTCAATATTTATTTGTAACCTAAAGGTATCAAAATGTTTCAGGGGCGATTCAGGATGGGAATGTAATATCTAATAAAAAGCTTTTTTATCAGAACGACAATGATTTTAAGGCTAACACTCGCTATGATAAGAACATTATTTGCACGTTTGAAAGGACGATCATGAAAACCTTACTTAAAATTGTAGGTGTAATACTTTTACTATGTATAGCACTAATTGTTGCCGCACCGTTTTTAATCCCTACTGATACTATTTTTAACAAAGTTTCAGAACAGGTAGAACAAACAACTGGGCGCACTCTTACTATTAAAGGTGATAAAACACTTAGCGTATTCCCTGCATTAAAGTTAGAACTTAACGACGTGCATTTTGCAAATATGGAATCAGGTTCGCGCGCCGATATGGCGAGTATGAAACAGCTTGCTGTACACATACCTTGGTTTTCATTATTTGGTGGTGAGTTTAAATTAGATAAGTTTGTTATAAACGAACCAAATATCCTATTAGAAACCGACAAAAATGGTAAAGCCAATTGGCAGTTGTTTGATGCAGTTGCAGAGCAACCAAAAGAGCAGAGCCAATCAGGTGAAGCGATAAAGCTTCCAGATAACTTTGATATTGAGTTAGGTGAGGTTGCTATTTATGGCGGCACATTTACTTATCTAGATGGTCAAACAGGTGCCAAACAACAAATTAGCGATTTAGAACTCGCTATTTTACTTCCTTCACTTCGTAAAACATTAGAAGTAAAAGGGGGTATTACTTATATGAAAGAGCGTTTTGATCTTGATATAAAATTAGATACTCCTGCTAAAGCAATTGAAGGTGCTACTTTTAATGTTAAACAAACCTTAGATTCTCGTTTAGTTGATTTAACGTTCGAAGGGAGCATAGCTAAGCAAGGCCAAGATATTAAAGGTCAGTTAGCACTAAGCGGTGAGTCTGTTAAAAGTATTGCGAAATGGCAAGGTGTAGAGCTAGACGCTAAAGACAATGCATTTAACGGATTTAGTGTAAACGGTAAAATGCACCTACTAGGTGAGAAATTTAATCTAGAAGATTTAGTTGCGACGTTAGACGCATTAGAAATAAAAGGTAAGAGCGAGCTTAACCTAGGTAAGCGTTTAGCAGTAAATGCTGATATTGATTTAGGTATGCTTGACTTAAACCCGTATCTACCTGAAGCAGTGGCCAAACAAGAAGAGCCAGAAGAGCAAGAAGATAAACCTGCAGAGCCAATAGTATGGGATGACACTAAAATTGATTTAAGTGCATTAAATTCACTAGATGCAAATGTAGTGATTCGTTCAAGTGGATTAAAAGCCAATGATATTAAATTAGGCGCAAATCAATTTACTGTTGCTTTAAAAAATAGCGTTGCAAAACTAAGCCTAGATAGCTTTTCTGCTTATGAAGGGTCAGGTAAAGGCGTTATCAATGTAAACGCACAGCAAGTACCTTATAAAATATCAACTAACTTTGACTTAGCTGGAATAGATGCACAGCCTTTATTAACGGATGCGGCAGGTTTTGACAAGCTAATGGGTAAGGGGTCTTTAAATTGGAACCTAAACACAACTGGCCAAAGTCAAAAGTCGTTTATTGGTGCGCTTAATGGAAAGCTTGGATTTGAGTTTGCTGATGGAGCTGTAAAAGGTGCAAATATAGCTGAGATGGTTCGTAAAGGTAAGGAACTCATTTCAGGTAACTTTGGTGCTGCATCTGAAGGGCTTGATACCGGATTTGAAGAATCTGAGCAAACAGATTTTTCAGCATTAACTGGAAGTTTTAACTTTACTAATGGCGTTGGCAGAAATACCGACCTATCACTTATCAGCCCACTTATTAGAATATCAGGTGAAGGCGACGTTGATTTACCGCAAACAACGGTCAACTATCGTTTGGTTACAGGTATAGTTGGATCTATCGAAGGTCAGGGAACTACCGATGACAGCACTGGCTTTAAAATACCACTACGTATAAAAGGGCCTTTCCACGATGTAGGTATAAAGCTAGATGTTGGTGATGCGCTCAAAGATGAAGCTAAGCAGAAGGTCGATGAGGCAAAAGAAAAAGCCAAAGACAAAGCAAAAGATAAAATTAAAGATAAATTAAAAGGTTTATTTGGTTAATTTATTACACTTTAAACAAACAAGGCACATTACAGGTGCCTTGTTTGTTTTGTAACCACCTGTAAAATAGCTACATAGCCGTAATTACTCAGCTTTAATTTCCCATCACTCCAAATTAATTAAAAAATAACCTATCGCTACCCCCTCAATGCTGGTACAATTGCCCGCCCTTAAGAGACAACTCGTTTGTTTTTGAGTGGGATTTAATCGAAATGTCTTGATTTTAAACAAATTTAAGACACGTTGTAATTACTACACCGGAGGTCATTAACATGATCCAAATGCAAACTCAGCTGGAAGTTGCTGATAACAGCGGCGCTCGCAAAGTGCAGTGTATAAAAGTCCTTGGTGGTTCTCACCGTCGCTACGCAGCGATTGGCGACATCATTAAAGTTTCTGTAAAAGAAGCTATTCCTCGCGGTAAAGTGAAGAAAGGTGATGTTAAAAACGCGGTAGTTGTGCGTACCAGAAAAGGTGTTCGCCGTCCAGATGGTTCTCTGATCCGTTTTGACAGCAACGCTGCTGTTATCTTAAATGATAACTTACAGCCAATTGGTACACGTATTTTCGGCCCTGTGACTCGCGAACTTCGTAATGATAAGTTCATGAAAATCGTTTCACTAGCCCCAGAAGTACTGTAAGGAGCCAATCATGGCAGCAAAAATACGTCGTGATGACGAAGTAATCGTACTAGCAGGTAAAGACAAAGGTAAGCGCGGAAAAGTGCTTTCAGTTGTTACTGAATCTGGTCGAATCTTTGTCGAAGGCATAAACTTGATCAAGAAACACCAAAAGCCGGTTCCACAATTGAACCAAGCTGGCGGCATTGTTGAGAAAGAAGCATCTATGGATGCATCAAACGTTGCGATCTTCAACTCGGAAACGAGTAAAGCTGATCGTGTAGGTTTCAAGATTGAAGATGGTAAGAAATTACGTATCTTTAAATCTACTGGTAAAACTATCTAATAGTTGGAGTAGAATGATGGCGAAACTGCATGAAGTATATAAAGACAAAGTAGTTGCTGAACTTCAAGAGAAGTTTGGTTTCAGCTCTGTCATGCAAGTCCCTCAGATCGAAAAGATCACATTGAATATGGGCGTGGGCGAAGCCCTAGCTGACAAGAAGATTTTAGATAACGCAGTAGCGGATCTAGCAGCAATCTCTGGTCAGAAACCTTTAATCACTAAAGCACGCAAATCTGTTGCTGGCTTTAAAGTGCGTGAAGGCTACCCGATTGGTTGTAAAGTAACCCTACGCGGCGAGCGTATGTGGGACTTTTTTGAGCGTTTGGTATCAATCGCTATCCCACGTATTCGTGACTTCCGTGGCGTAAGTGCAAAGTCTTTTGATGGACGTGGCAACTACAGCATGGGCGTACGTGAACAAATCATCTTCCCAGAAATCGATTACGATAAAGTAGACCGTGTACGCGGTATGGATATTACTATCACTACTTCTGCGAAATCTGATGAGGAAGGCCGTGCGTTGTTAGAAGCGTTTAACTTCCCATTTAAGAAATAAGGGTAGGGTTATGGCAAAGAATTCTATGAAAGCGCGCGAAGCAAAGCGCACAAAACTAGTTGCTCAGTACGCTGAAAAGCGCGCTGCACTAAAAGCTATCATCAGTGATGTTAACACATCTGAAGATGATCGTTGGGACGCGGTACTTAAGCTACAAGCTTTACCACGTGATTCTAGCCCTGCACGTCAACGTAATCGTTGTAACATTACGGGCCGCCCACATGGTTTCCTTCGCAAATTCGGCATGAGCCGTATTAAAGTTCGCGAAGCAGCTATGCGCGGTGAAATTCCTGGCCTTAAAAAGGCTAGCTGGTAATAGAATCATGGGAGTAAGACTATGAGCTTGCAAGATCCTATCGCGGATTTGTTCACACGAATTCGTAACGGTCAATCAGCGAAGAAAGTATCTGTAACGATGCCAACTTCAAAGCTGAAAGTAGCATTAGCTAAAGTACTAAAAGACGAAGGTTATATCGTAGATTTCGCTGTTAACGGCGAAACTAAACCTGAGCTTTCTATCGAGTTGAAGTACTTCGAAGGCAAAGCTGTAATTGAAAATATCCAGCGTGTAAGTCGCCCTGGTTTACGTATCTATAAGAAACGTGACCAATTACCTAAGGTAATGGGTGGTCTTGGTATCGCTATCGTATCAACTTCTAAAGGCCTAATGACAGACCGCGCAGCACGTAGTGCTGGTGTTGGTGGTGAAATCATTGGTTTTGTAGCTTAATCGGAGGGGAACTATGTCTCGCATAGCAAAGGCACCAATTACTGTTCCTGCCGGTGTAGAAGTTACATTAAAAGGCCAGGAAATCACAGTTAAAGGCAAAAACGGTGAACTTACTCGTACAATCAACAACGCTGTTGAAGTACAAGTAAATGACAACGTTATTACTACTTTACCTCGTGATGGCGTAGCTAATGCATGGGCTCAAGCAGGTACTGCTCGCGCTCTAATCAACAACATGGTTGTTGGTACGCATGAAGGTTACGAGAAGAAACTTCAGTTAGTAGGCGTGGGTTACCGTGCTGCAGCGAAGGGTAAAACATTAGATTTAACTCTTGGCTTCTCACACCCAGTTAATTTCGCAGTTCCTGAAGGAATTACGATTGAAACTCCAAGCCAAACAGAAGTTCTAGTTAAGGGCGTAGACAAGCAGTTAGTTGGTCAAACAGCTGCTAACATTCGTGCATACCGTAAACCTGAGCCTTATAAAGGTAAGGGTGTTCGTTATTCAGATGAGAATGTACGCCGTAAAGAGGCTAAGAAGAAGTAAGGTAAGACGATGGATAAAAAAACAGCTCGTCTACGTCGTGCTAAACGCACTCGTAGAAATTATATTGAACAAGGCACAACGCGTCTTGTTATCCACCGCACGCCACGTCACATATACGCTCAAGTTGTAAATGCTGAGGGTAATGTACTGGCTGCTGCTTCTACTGTTGAAAAGGCTATTAGCGAAACAGTTAAAGGCACCGGTAACGTTGAAGCTGCGCAAGCAGTTGGCAAAGCGGTTGCTGAACGTGCGGCTGACAAAGGCATCGAAAAGATTGCTTTTGATCGCAGTGGCTTTAAATATCACGGCCGTGTGAAGGCGCTAGCTGATGCTGCGCGTGAAGCCGGTTTGCAATTCTAGGAGTAGACTATGGCTAACGTAGAAGCAAAGCAACAACAGCCTGATCTAGCTGAAAAGCTAATCGCGGTGAACCGTGTGTCTAAAGTAGTTAAAGGTGGTCGTATCTTTAGCTTTACTGCACTAACTGTAGTTGGTGACGGCGCAGGTAAAGTAGGTTTTGGTTATGGTAAAGCACGTGAAGTTCCAGCTGCTATTCAAAAAGCAATGGAAAAAGCACGTCGCAACATGATCAATGTAGACCTAAATGGCAATACATTACAGCATCCTGTTAAGGGACGTCATGCTGGCTCACTAGTGTTCATGAAACCAGCCTCTGAAGGTACTGGTATCATCGCAGGTGGTGCTATGCGTGCAGTACTAGAAGTGACTGGTGTTCAGAACGTACTTTCTAAATGTTACGGTTCTACTAACCCAATCAACGTAGTACGTGCAACGATTTCGGCTCTTGAGAATATGAATTCTCCACAGTCAATCGCTGCAAAACGTGGCCTTCGCGTAGACGAAATACTGGGGTAACCATGGCAAATCAAACTGTAAAAGTAACACAAGTAAAAAGCTCTATCGGTCGTTTACCGAAACATAAAGCTACATTACGCGGTCTTGGTTTACGTCGTATCAACCACACTGTTGAGTTAGAAGACACAGCATGTGTACGTGGTATGATAAACAAGGTTTCTTACATGGTTAAGGTAGAGGGTTAATTCGATGCATTTGAATACACTTTCACCTGCTGCAGGTTCAAAAACTGCTCCAAAACGTGTTGGTCGTGGTATCGGTTCTGGTCTAGGTAAGACTGGTGGTCGTGGTCACAAAGGTCAAAAATCACGTTCTGGCGGCAAAGTACGCGTTGGTTTTGAAGGCGGTCAAATGCCTATGCAACGTCGTCTACCTAAATTTGGTTTTACTTCTCGCAAATCTTTAGTATCTGCAGAAATAAACCTTTTTGAAATCGCTAAAGTTGAAGGCGATGTGGTAGACCTAAGCGCGTTACAAGCAGCTGGTCTAGTTAAAAAGAACGTTCTTTTCGTTAAAGTTGTTAAATCTGGCGAAGTTTCACGCGCTGTTACCGTTAAAGGCCTTAAAGCCTCTAAAGGTGCTCGCGAAGCTATTGAAGCTGCCGGAGGCAAGGTAGAAGACTAAGGAAGTACTAATGGCTAAACCAGGTCAAGATACAAAAAGTGCACAAGGTGGACTTTCGGAATTGAAGCGCCGATTACTCTTCGTATTGGGTGCTATCATAATTTACCGTCTAGGTTCATTTGTGCCGATCCCTGGGATTGACGCCGCTGTACTTGCCGATTTCTTCGAGCAACAAAAGGGCACCATTGTTGAAATGTTCAACATGTTCAGTGGTGGTGCACTTGAGCGAGCTTCAGTGTTAGCACTGGGTATTATGCCGTATATCTCGGCTTCGATTATTACGCAACTATTAACGCATATGTATCCTCCGTTTATAGAGCTTAAGAAAGAAGGTGAGCAAGGGCGTAAAAAAATTAGCCAGTACACACGCTACGGCACGCTTGTGCTAGCTACTATTCAATCAATCGGTATTGCTACTAGCTTACCGGGCATGATGGAGGGGTTAGTTGTTAACCCTGGTATGGGTTTCTATTTCACCGCAGTGGTGAGTTTAGTTACTGGTACTATGTTCCTTATGTGGTTGGGTGAACAAATAACAGAGCGTGGTATCGGTAACGGTATCTCTGTTCTAATATTTGTTGGTATTGTAGCTAACTTGCCGTCTGCTATTGGTTCGACAGTCGAAATGGCGCGCCAAGGTGATTTGAATGTTTTTGTACTGTTGATGGTTGCGGTAATCGTATTCGCTGTTACTTATCTTGTAGTGTTTTTCGAACGTGGACAACGTCGTATTGTTGTTAACTACGCTAAACGCCAACAAGGTCGTCAAGTATTTGCTGCCCAAAGCACGCATTTACCACTAAAAGTAAATATGGCGGGTGTTATTCCACCAATCTTCGCTAGCAGTATAATTCTGTTCCCTGGTACAATTGCTAGCTGGTTCGGCCAAGGTGAAGGTCCAGTCGCTGATGTATTACAAGCTGTTGCTACTACGTTGACTCCAGGTCAACCGTTGTACTCGCTTGTTTTAGCTGCGGCTATTATCTTCTTCTGCTTTTTCTACACAGCGTTGGTTTTTAACCCACGTGAAACAGCAGATAACCTTAAGAAATCTGGCGCATTTATCCCAGGTATTCGTCCAGGTGAGCAGACATCTAAATACATTGATAAAGTGATGACACGCCTGACATTGGCAGGTGCTTTGTATATAACCTTTATCTGTCTGGTGCCTGAATTCATGACGATGGCGTGGCAAACGCCATTCTACTTCGGCGGTACATCAGTTTTGATTATCGTTGTAGTAATCATGGACTTTATGGCACAAGTACAGACTCACCTGATGTCTCATCAGTATGATTCTGTGCTGAAAAAAGCGAACCTTAAAGGCTACGGTCGATAAGGTCAGTTTACGGAGTTGAGCAATGAAAGTACGTGCTTCCGTTAAGAAAATATGCCGTAACTGTAAAGTTATTAAACGTGCTGGTGTAGTACGCGTAATTTGCAGTGAGCCTAAGCATAAGCAAAGGCAAGGCTAAGTAAACAGTCGTGCAGGCTGAGTTTTCTCGGCCTGTGTTTTTAGTAGTGATTTGGTCTTCGTTTGAGTATCCTTACGGGCTTTTCAAACTTTTGATTACCAAATTCGAATATAGGAGATGTGTTAGTGGCCCGTATTGCTGGCATTAACGTCCCTGATCATAAACATGCAGTTATTGGTTTAACAGCTATTTATGGCATAGGTAAGACTCGCTCTAAGGCTATCTTAGAAGCGACTGGTATCGCCGAAACCACAAAAATCGGTGAACTTTCAGACGAAATTCTTGACGTACTGCGTGATGCAGTTGGCAAGTACACTGTTGAAGGTGATCTTCGTCGTGAAGTTACTTTAAATATCAAGCGCCTAATGGACCTTGGTTGTTATCGTGGCCTACGTCACCGTCGCTCTTTACCATTACGTGGTCAAAGAACTAAGACTAACGCGCGCACCCGTAAGGGTCCTCGTAAGCCTATTAAGCGATAAGGGGATAGTATTATGGCTAAGACACCAATTCGTCGTAAAAAGGTTAAAAAACAAGTTGCTGATGGTATGGCTCATGTTCATGCGTCTTTCAACAACACTATTGTAACGATTACCGACCGTCAAGGTAATGCACTATCATGGGCTACTGCCGGTGGTTCAGGTTTCCGTGGTTCACGTAAATCTACACCATTTGCTGCTCAGGTTGCTGCAGAGCGTGCAGGTACTGCTGCTCAAGAATACGGTTTAAAAAATCTAGAAGTTTTCATTAAAGGTCCAGGTCCAGGTCGTGAGTCTGCTGTACGTGCTTTGAATGCTGCTGGTTACCGTATTACCAACATTACTGACGTGACGCCAATACCACATAATGGTTGTCGTCCACCGAAGAAACGTCGCGTTTAACAATAGGTTAGGAGAAATAACATGGCAAGATATTTGGGCCCTAAGCTCAAGCTGAGTCGTCGTGAAGGTACTGACCTGTTCCTTAAGAGCGGCGTAAGAGCTATCGACTCTAAGTGTAAACTTGAGACTGCACCTGGTCAGCACGGCGCTCGTAAAGGTCGCTTATCTGATTACGGTTTACAATTACGTGAAAAGCAAAAAGTACGTCGTATCTACGGTGTATTAGAAAAGCAATTCCGTAACTACTACAAAGAAGCTGCTCGCCTTAAAGGCAACACAGGTGAAAACTTGTTACAGCTTTTAGAGCAACGTTTAGACAATGTTGTATATCGCATGGGTTTTGCTAGCACACGTGCAGAAGCACGTCAGTTAGTAAGCCATAAAGCGATTTTAGTTAATGGTCGTGTTGTGAACATTCCTTCATACGTAATTACTCCAGAAGATACTGTTGTAATCCGTGAGAAGTCTAAGACGCAAGCACGTATCATCGCTGCTCTAGAGTTGGCTGAGCAACGTGAAAAGCCGACTTGGGTTGAAGTTGACGGTAAGAAATTGGAAGGCAGCTTTAAGCGTCTACCTGAGCGTTCAGACCTGTCTGCGGACATTAATGAACAACTAATCGTCGAACTTTACTCTAAGTAAAGTTAAGAGTTAAGAGAGGATAAAATGCAGGGTTCTGTTACAGAATTTCTAAAACCAAGGTTAGTCGACATCGACGCTATCAACCCAACGCGTTCTAAAATAGTTTTAGAACCATTAGAGCGTGGCTTTGGCCATACTCTGGGTAATGCTTTACGCCGTATATTACTTTCATCTATGCCTGGATGTGCAGTAACTGAAGTTGAAATCGACGGTGTATTACATGAGTACAGCGCGAAAGAAGGCGTTCAAGAAGACATCATTGAAATACTATTAAACCTTAAAGGTTTAGCAGTAACGTTAGAAGGCAAAGATGAAGTTTTTCTGACCCTGACTAAATCTGGTGTAGGCCCTGTTACTGCGGCTGATATTCAGCACGATGGCGATGTAACAATTGCTAATCCAGATCACGTTATTTGTAATTTAACTACAAATAACAGCGAGATCAGCATGCGTATTCGTGTTGAACGTGGTCGTGGTTATGTGCCGGCATCTAGTCGTTTATCCTCTGATGACGATGAGCGTCCAATTGGTAGATTGTTGCTTGATGCATCATTTAGCCCAGTTGAACGTATTGCGTACTCGGTTGAATCAGCTCGAGTTGAGCAACGTACAGATTTAGACAAGTTAATCATTGATATGGAAACAAACGGCACTTTAGATCCAGAAGAAGCGATCCGCCGTGCGTCTACTATCTTAGCTGAGCAATTAGATGCATTCGTAGATTTACGTGATGTAACTGAGCCAGAAGAGAAAGAAGAGAAGCCAGAATTCGATCCTATTCTACTTCGTCCAGTTGATGATCTTGAATTAACAGTACGCTCAGCAAATTGTTTGAAAGCCGAGCAAATTCAATATATCGGTGATTTAGTTCAGCGCACTGAAGTTGAGCTTCTTAAAACGCCTAATCTAGGTAAGAAGTCTCTAACTGAAATTAAAGACGTGCTAGCTTCACGTGGACTTTCTCTAGGTATGCGCCTAGAAAATTGGCCACCTGCAAGCTTAGCTGAATAATCTAAATCACTATATTAGTTTAGTTAGAAGGATAGGGTCATGCGCCATCGTAAGAGTGGTCGTCAATTAAACCGTAACAGTAGCCATCGTAAAGCGATGTTTAGCAATATGGCAGGTTCTTTGGTGAAACATGAAATCATCAAAACTACTTTGCCAAAAGCGAAAGAGTTACGTCGTGTAATTGAACCTTTAATCACACTGGCTAAGACTGACAGTGTAGCAAATCGCCGTTTAGCGTTTGCTCGCACGCGTGATAATGAAGTTGTTGGTAAATTATTCAGTGAAATCGGTCCACGTAACGCGGATCGTCCAGGTGGTTACACTCGTATTCTTAAGTGTGGCTTCCGTACTGGTGATAATGCACCAATGGCTTATATTGAACTAGTTGGTCGCCCAGCGACTAGCGAAGCAGTTCAAGAAGACGCACAGTCTGCAGAGTAAGTCTTAAAGAAACCTAAAAGCCGAGCTTATGCTCGGCTTTTTCTTGCCTAAAATTTGTCAAACTATATGAACCAGTAATTACCTTCTATTATGTGCATCGACTCATAGATTCTGAATCGATAGGTTGTTTCGACTGCTGTTTTAATAACTTAGCCTAGTTACCTTTACTTACCATTCATCCAAAATAGCCTATCCGGTTTTAGTTAAAGAGTATTTTCACTTTATATAGTGATTTACAATTATTAATAATAGCACTTCGAATTTAACTACCATTAAGCAATCCCTAACGAAGTTTTTAGTGATTAGAGCTGCTCAGAAGATATATGGGGTCGCTCTCTTATCTATATACCGGTACTAAGAACCTCATAGTAAAGCTAACCATTGGGGCCTTAGTAAACTCACTTCTCAAATAAAAATATAGCCCAATGAATTTAAATCTCAGCTTTTGACTATTTCAAATGATTTTAGTAACACGACTCTTAACTTATTGGTTGGCTTTTTGAGCATTGATGATCCAAATATGTCTCTACTGATCACTAGTTACCATAACTTTGACTTTAAATAGCTCTTTAAACCCCTCAATACAGGAGGTTTAGTTGTGTTTTTGAGCGTTTAGCTCAAATACTCAGCGAACAGCACATTATTTCAAGTTTTCTTCAAAAAAGGGTTGATCTGTTTTCGGATCTCCCTATAATGCGACCCCACTGAGACGGGAAACAGCAACGCATAGCGAGGCACGAACTACTCAGGGTGTTAAGTAAAACTTAGATTGAATCTTTTTAGAAAGTTTAAATTTAAGTGTTGACAAAAAAATAGGAAAGCGTAATATGCGCAGCCCTAGCGAGATAAAGTTCAACTTTATAATCGC
>NZ_JACJEO010000020.1:0-102290 GCF_014164115.1 Pseudoalteromonas sp. SG45-2 | reverse complement strand
GATTATATCAACGGATATTACAACAACGTTAGGCCGCATCATTATAATGCCGGTTTAGCGCCAAATGAATCTGAGGTTAGATATCAAGATTCTAAAACTGTGGCCAAATTTTATTGACCACTACAGTTGAAGGTGTTTGGTGTAACAACTATTTTTTTTACCTTTCTACGTTTTTCATGATCCCGCTTTAAATACTCAACCAATCCACCTTTAATCTCAGCTTCATTAAAAAATTTCTTACTTGTAATACGTAACTCTAAATCAATACTCTCACTTTCAAGCCAAAGGTAAAGGACAGATAACTCTCGAAGATTACGAACAAGTGTATTTGGGCTTAATGACCGACGACTTATAATAAATTCATTAGGAGCAGGAATAGGCATGCCGTTACTATCAAGTAGCAATGGAAGTAAATCCCCTGATTCATGTGTAATAATTTCTACTTTCATAATCTCTCCTAGCTTTAAACTAAAGATAGTAGAAAACAGATAACTTTACAATATATTTACTATACGATTTTTTATATTTACTTTTTATTCAATAATAAAAAAGCCTCTCTAAAATTAACATTTAAAAGAGGCTTTAACTTCAATCTATTTCTTTGTTTTATAAGTACTAAATCTAATTACAAATTAAATTAACTTAACACTAATAACTTTATATCATTTAGAACGGGATATCGTCATCAAAATCAATGGTTGGTTCCATTGGGTTTGATGCACCACCTTGCGGAGCACTTTGTGGTTTAGGAGCGAAACCACCTTGCTGCTGCGGTGCACTATTTTGTTGTGGTGCAAAGCCGCCTTGCGGCTGGTATTGATTACTTTGCTGCTGTGGTGCTGGAGCCGGTTTTGGCTGCGCTGCAGGTGCTGCTTGCTGTTGTGGAGCATAACCACCTTGTTGCTGGTTATTTTGGCCTTGATTATTTTGACCGTAACCACCGCTTTGTTGAGCACTTTGCGCTTGATTACCTTGGTAACCTCCACCTTGTGATTGATTACCTTGGTAACCACCACTTTGTTGATCGCCACCACGTGCGCCTAACATTTGCATTTGACCAGTAAAGCCATCTACAACTATTTCTGTAGTGTATTTTTCTTGGCCTTGTTGATCGGTCCACTTACGTGTTTGAAGTTTACCTTCAACATAAATTTGTGAACCTTTACGACAATATTCACCAACAATTTCAGCTAACTTGCCAAAAAATACAACACGGTGCCACTCAGTTTTATCAACCATTTGGCCAGTGTTCTTATCTTTATAGCTATCCGAAGTTGCTAGGGTAATATTTGCTACACCGTTGCCGTTAGGCATATAACGAACTTCAGGATCTTGCCCTAAATTACCAACCAAAATTACTTTGTTCACACCGCGTGCCATGGAACCATCTCCTATAAATGTTAGATTAAACCAGCGACTTTACGCGCTTGGTCTAGGTCAAATTCTTTATCATTAATCTTTAAATAGCTGCGACTTTCATCGCGAACTACAGTTGCTTCTATTACACCTGGTAAAGCAACTAACTGAGAAGCAAGTACTTGAGCATGCTCTTCAGAATCTAATTTGGTCATTAAACTAATAACTTTACTTTTGGGTGGGACTTGCATTTTCCACGCAATAATAAGCCATATTAACCCAACAAGTGCCGCTGCCGCAAACACAGCTTGCGTCGTTGTAGTTTGTGCTACATAGCCACCTAACATACCGCCTAAAAAGGCCCCTAAAAACTGACTAGATGAGTAGCCACCCATTGCTGAACCTTTTTGGCTTGCAGGTGCTATTCGCGATACAAGCGCAGGCATAGTGGCTTCTAAAAAGTTAAACGCCACAAAATAAAGCAGCATACACACAGCAATGCCTACTACACTATTAACCCATACCGACATTGCTAACATACTAATAGTTAACAAGGCTACCGAGCCAATAAATGCTTGTTTTTCTTTCTCTTTTTTAATGGCCACAATCATTATTGGTACCATTAATAAAAATGCTAAAAATAGCACTGGAATATACAAATACCAGTGATGGTCGGCAACCAAGCCATCTTTAATTAATTGACTCGGCAGTACCACAAAAATTGTGGTTAGCGTTAAATGCAATAACAATACACCTGCATTTAATCGTGCTAACTGAGGGTGTTTAATTAATTTTTTAATGTCGCTGAAGCTTGCTAATGTATCGCCTTTGGGCGCTTTATTTACCGCCTTTGGCACTAGCATGGTCACTATAAATATACCAAAGACAGCTAAAATAGCAGTCAACCAAAATACACCTGCAATACCCCACGAAGCGGCGACAATTGGCCCAAGTAACATAGCAAAGGCAAAGCTCATTCCTATGCTCATACCAATAACGGCCATTACTTTTGGTCGTTGCTCATCGCGGCTTAAATCTGAAGCAAACGCGAGTAGCGCACTGGCTATTGCGCCCATACCTTGTAAAGCACGGCCTACGGTAACCATTTGGATAGAGTCAGCTAATGCAGCAACTACAGAGCCAATAGCAAATACAACTAAGCCACCAACAATAACCTTTTTACGACCAATCTTATCGGATAATCGACCCATAGGTATTTGTAGTACAGCTTGCGTTAAACCATACGCACCAATGGCAAAACCAATCCAAATAGGCGAAAAACCTTCAAGCGATTGTCCATAAATAGCCAATACAGGCATCAGCATAAACAAGCCGAGCATTCTAAATGCAAACACACTCGCCAGTGATACAGCGGCGCGTTTTTCTCGTGAATTAAGTGAAGATGCGGTCATTATCTGCGTGATCTTACTCTATGAAAAATTGAGGTTGGGATTCTACCATAAGCTTGGCAATAATTAATCGCCTATAAGTAAGGATTTTTCATTGATCAAGGATTAATATTGCTTCGTATTATGCGATACTGAGTAAATAATTTTGGTAACAAACGAGATAGCATGGAAAACATTGAAGTCCGAGGCGCCCGAACGCACAATTTAAAAGACATCAGCCTAACCATCCCACGTGATAAATTAATAGTTATTACGGGTCTATCTGGTTCGGGGAAGTCATCACTTGCATTTGATACGCTTTATGCAGAAGGACAACGCCGATATGTTGAATCACTCTCTGCGTACGCAAGACAATTTTTATCGCTCATGGAAAAGCCTGATGTGGATCACATCGAAGGCCTCTCTCCTGCCATTTCTATTGAGCAAAAGTCAACGTCTCATAACCCGCGTTCAACCGTAGGTACTATTACCGAAATTTACGATTATTTACGACTTATGTTTGCCCGCGTCGGCGAACCACGATGTCCTACACATGATTTACCACTTGCTGCGCAAACCGTTAGCCAAATGGTAGATACTGTTTTGGCTCTACCTGAGGGCAGTAAATTAATGCTGCTTGCGCCAATAGTAAAAGAGCGTAAAGGTGAGCATGTTAAGTTATTAGAACAGCTATCTAGCCAAGGTTACATTCGCGCCCGTATAGACGGTGAAGTATGTGACTTGTCTGATCCACCAACGCTTGAGCTTCATAAAAAACATACAATAGAAGTTGTTGTAGACAGATTTAAAGTAAAAGATGGCTTACAACAACGCTTAGCAGAATCGTTCGAAACTGCACTTGAAATGTCTAATGGTGTTGCACATGTAGCATACATGGACGATAGCAGCGCTGAAGAGATTCTATTTTCAGCAAATTTTGCCTGCCCTACTTGTGGCTATGCAATGACTGAACTTGAGCCGCGTTTGTTTTCGTTTAATAACCCAGCTGGTGCTTGTCAAACCTGTGATGGCTTAGGTATACGTCAATATTTTGATCCTAATCGCGTAGTGCATAACCCAGAGTTAAGCCTTGCTGGCGGTGCAATTAAAGGCTGGGATAAACGCAGCTTTTATTACTATCAAATGCTGCAAGCGGTTGCGGATCATTACAATTTTGATTTAGACGTGCCTTATCAAGATTTAGACAGCGAATCGAAAAAAATTATTTTAGATGGCTCTGGTAGCACTAAAATTGCGTTTAATTACCGTAACGACCGTGGCGATTTAATTACGCGTAACCATGAGTTTGAAGGCGTTTTAAATAACATGAATCGCCGCTACCGCGAGACCGAGTCAAACTCTGTACGCGAAGAACTTGCTAAATACCAAACAAGCCAAGCGTGTCCTAGCTGTCATGGCTCGCGCTTACGCGAAGAATCTCGAAATGTATTTATTGGACAAACCAACTTACCTGCAATCACATGCATGAGTATTGGTGAAGCCATGAAATTTTTTGAAGGTTTAGAGTTAACCGGACAAAAAGGCCAAATAGCTGAAAAAATATTAAAAGAAATTCGCGACCGCTTATCGTTTTTAATTAACGTTGGCCTAAATTATTTATCACTTGAACGTAGCGCCGATACATTATCAGGTGGTGAGGCTCAACGTATCCGCTTAGCCAGTCAAATTGGTGCCGGTCTTGTAGGTGTAATGTACGTACTAGATGAGCCATCTATTGGATTACATCAACGCGATAACGACCGTTTATTACAAACATTGGTCCATTTGCGCGACTTAGGTAACACCGTTATTGTGGTAGAGCACGATGAAGATGCTATTCGTGCTGCAGATCATATTATTGATATTGGCCCAGGTGCGGGTGTTCATGGTGGGCATATTATTGCTCAAGGTACGCGCGACGATATTTTAGCAAGCAAAGAGTCTGTTACGGGCCAATTTTTATCAGGCGTACGTAAAATAGAAATACCAAAAGAGCGTCACCCAACGAACGACAAATGGCTAGAGCTATTTGGCGCAACGGGTAATAACCTTAAAAATGTGGATTTAAAAATCCCATTTGGTTTAATGACCTGTGTGACAGGTGTATCGGGCTCAGGTAAATCAACGCTAATAAACGATACTTTATTTAAACTTGCTCATACAGAGCTAAATGGCGCAACCACTGCCGAAGCGGCACCGTATAAATCAATTAGCGGTTTAGATCATTTTGATAAAGTGATCGATATTGATCAAAGCCCAATTGGTCGTACTCCTCGTTCAAATCCGGCAACCTACACAGGTATATTTACCGGTATTCGTGAGTTATTTGCAGGCACACAAGAAGCGCGCTCACGTGGCTACAAAGTAGGTCGCTTTAGCTTTAACGTTAAAGGCGGACGCTGTGAAGCGTGCCAAGGTGACGGCTTAATTAAAGTTGAAATGCACTTTTTACCTGATGTGTATGTACCGTGTGATGTATGTAAGAGCAAACGCTATAACCGCGAAACGCTCGAAGTCCAATACAAAGGTAAAAACATACACCAAGTACTTGAGATGACTGTTGAAGACGCGCATGAGTATTTTGACAAAATACCGGCTATTGCCCGCAAGCTTAAAACCTTAATGGACGTTGGTTTATCGTATGTCCGCTTAGGTCAAGCCGCTACCACGCTTTCAGGTGGTGAGGCGCAACGTGTAAAACTAGCACGCGAGCTATCAAAGCGTGATACTGGTAAAACACTCTACATATTAGATGAGCCAACAACAGGCTTACACTTTGCTGATATTGAACAGCTGCTTGTTGTATTACATCGCCTGCGCGATCACGGCAATACAATTGTTGTTATTGAGCACAACCTCGATGTTATTAAAACAGCAGACTGGGTTATCGATTTAGGACCTGAAGGCGGTGCTGGCGGTGGTGAAATACTCATTGCAGGCACACCAGAAGAAGTAGCCGAATGTGAGCGTTCACATACAGGGCATTACTTAAAACCTCTATTAAATAAATAGAGGTTAAGTTGTGACAAATCAATCGGCATTAAAGTTATTTAACCGTCGAGATTACACCTAATTAAAAATGGCGAGAAGACTCACTTCTCGCTATTTTTTTGCTCTAACTTTTCATTTATCAACATAATACCAATCCGCAATAATACTTAATCATTTTGCGGGGCTAAACGTGTCGCTACCTGTGTTAAAAAATTCTCATTTAGACAAAATCGAAAATGCTATTAAAGAAAAACAACACACCGCTGCAAATTTAACCTCGAAAGATAAACAGGCCCTAGTCGTTCCAACTTATCTGTATTATTTGCATGTCTTTATATTTTGATGCTGTAAAGAAAATCTGATTGTTATCACTAATAAAAAATGCGATAGGTTTAAAATCTACATGTACATCTTGTACTGTTTTATCTTCTAAATTAAGCCGAGCAACTCTTGAAATTGCATCAGAGTAGTAAAGGTAATTTCCATTAATGGCAAAAATTTGTGCTTGTCGCGCGTCTTTAGGCAATTCCCAACTCTGTTTATTTGATAATTTAATTAACTGATTATTAGTAATTGCATAATTAGTACCGTCAGCGCCTGAAATTAATTTGTTGGCTTTAATATCCTCTAATATAGTTGTGTCTCGCGTTAATAAATTAAACTGAGCAAATAGGTTTTCTGAACCACTTCGCTCTAAATAAATTATACTTTCATTATCTTTAGACCATACATAGTTTAGTATTTTTCGCCCTTTAAACTCAGCTATGGTATAGAGTTTGTTCGACATAACGTCAAAAAATGCAATATCGCTATTAACTCTTAATAAAACACGATCTTGCTTACTCGATACTCTTAGCCCGCCAATAGCAAAGGTAGATTTCCCTTCATAAGTAAAGTTACTAAGTTGCTTTGTAAGTCCATTTTGAGATAACCACAACTGACTGCTGCCAGAGCGCTCGGATACAAAAATATGCGCTAGCCCTTTCTCATTAATGACTTCTACAATATGGTAGTCGTCTTCATCACTTTTGTAGAGTGCTTCATACTCAGGAACATCGTTAAAAAGACTAGTCGCTTTAATTAACGAAAAGGTTTGTGTTTTATTTGCTGAGTAAAAGAGGCTATTAGCAGATTGAACTGCAATATAATAAGGTGAAATTGCTGGGGTAACCGTTAGTGTGCGTTTATTAATATTATTTTCATCAAACACAATGGTTGAAAGGTCAGAGGCTTCAAAAACAATCACGCCTTTATCGTCTGCAAGCCAGTCAAACGCGAAGCTAATTATGCTTTTCTTTGCTTTAAATAACCGCTTGGTTTCATGGGTCTCAAAGTTATAGCTAAATACAGAAAAAGGCTTACCCTTTTGACTAAGTATATATGCTATTTTATTACCTGAAGAAGATAAGCGCGGCATTATTACGCCATACATTACACCTGGTGGTGGAATAACAATGGACTCTTTTTGTAACTCTAAATCAAATTTATATAAACCTGAGCCATCTTGCTCATTTTTATATTCAGTGTAATAAATATATTCACTATTTTCGTCTACTTGTGCGTAGCCGGTGTATCTAAGGTCACACTTTTTAATTAATGTAGCCTCACCAACAATAGGAAACTGGCTTAAATCAACCAGTACCATTTCGCACTGCTGTTGTTTTAAGTTTGTAGCTTGTATAAGTACTGCGTGCTGATTTAACTGCCACGATAAAATAGATACTTGAAAGCCAGGATAGGTAATTTCAACCTCCCTTTGATCAGATAGTCGCTTTACAAATGCATGCATTACGTCATTTTCAGGTTCAACATTTGTATAAGCTAAATATTGTTTATCTGAGGACATCTCAGGGTGAACCTCACTGCCTATATTCCATGTGCTTGCTACCTTATTAACCGTGATCTGTTTAATCTTTTCGCTAGAAGGTGCATTAATAAAAAACAACCCAAACCATACTAAAGAGCACAGGCAAATAATGACGAGTAAAGAATAAATCAAAAAATTTTTACTATTCTTTTTTTGAACTGGTTGAGAAGTAGTTGCAGTAGCTATCTCTTCATTTTTGGCAGAAATACCCGGTGAGTCAGGCAAAATGTTTACAGGCTCTTTCAAAACGTTTGCTTGCGTTAAACGCTCAGGTATTACTGTTAGGCTATATCCTTTACGGTAATGCGTTTTTAAAAGCGGCGCTTTTTCAATTGGGTGGGCAAGCTGCTTTCTTAACTCTGAGATTGCACGGTTAATCGCATTATCATCAACAAAGCTCTGTTGCCACACACTCTCAATAAGCTCTTGGCGGGAAACAATTTGTTGAGGCTTGTCTATAAAGTGAAGTAATAGCTTTACTAAAAGTGGATCTAATTCCCTTTCTAAATGGTTTGAAGTAATCACACAGCGATTACTAATAAATTGCCAAGGTCCGATTTGATAATTCATAGTTTTTACGTATTTTTATTTTTATAAACCGTATCACATCTACACTTTCTTTTATAGAAAAAGCATTTTAAACCTTATATTAGCATTATAAGGTTTAAGGCTAACCCTCTAAATTAAAACAATTATTTAATTTAAAAACCTTATCTATTAATTGCTCATAACTAGATAAGCGACTCTCAATAAATTCAGCGATATTCTTTAAACCGTCATCAACAAGCAGCTTAGTAAAAAATCATTTGTGATTCTAAATTGGCTGCAATTAAAAATATAAAAGGTTTAATTATGAATAGCACAATGAAAAAAGTACTACCGGCTTTACTACTAGCAACTGCTTTTAATACAACTTCAGTTATTGCAGCTGACGCTAAACAACACACCGTTCAAAGTAATTTTAATCAATGCATAATTGGTGAAAGCGTAGAGGCGATTAACCCAGTTAATAAAAAGCAGCAAGAAACAAACAACATAGACGCCACTGAGTCTTTAAAAAGTAATGTTGATACACAAACGTTACTTTCTTCGATAGATGAAAAAATATCAGCTGAGCTTGACTCTTCAATGAGCAAAATAAACTCGCAAATTGATAAAAACCTTTCAAAGTTAACATCCTCAATCACTGCATATTTCAGCACTGTGTTATCGAACTAAAAACAATAAAATTAAAAGTTACATAAAGGAATTATCATGAAAAAATTCACAAAAAAATTAGTATCTGCCAGCGTATTACTTAGCTGTAGTCTTTTAGCAAATACAGCACAGGCCCAAAGCTCTGTATGGCAAGTAAGCAATGGTAATGACTCACTATTTATTGGCGGTACAGTTCACATACTACCTAAAGCTGAAATGCCACTACCCGCTGAGTTTAACCATGCTTATGAACAAGCGGATACAATTATTTTAGAAGCACCGATAACTGACCCAGTCGACACTAATGCGCAAATGCAAATGTTAGGCGCACTATCGTATACAAATAACGAAACGTTAAGTCAAAAACTAGAACCCGAGATTAAGGCATCACTTGAAAATAAGCTTAACGAGTTTGGCGCTAACCTCGCTAAGTTAGATGGCTTTCGCCCTGCTATGGTTGGTATTGTTTTAATGTCGATGGAGCTTCAAAAGCAAAATTTAATGGGTGAAGGGGTTGATGCTTATTTTACTAAAAAAGCGACTGAAGATAACAAAACAAAAAATTACTTAGAAACAATGGAATTTCAGTTAGAGCTTTTTAAAAAAATGGGTCAAGGCAACGAAAACGATTTCATTAAACGTAACTTAGCCGAGCTTCACAACTATGGCGATATGTTTAAAGGACTTTTAGCTGCCTGGCGCAAAGGTGATACAGACACCCTAAATAAAGTAGCACTTGAAGATATGCAGCAAAATGATCCGAATAGCTACAAACAAATCATTACAGATAGAAATAATGATTGGTTACCAAAAGTAGAAGCCATGTTTAACAACGACAAAAATGAGTTTGTACTTGTTGGAGTTGCCCATCTTGCAGGACAAGATAGTTTACTTACCTTACTTGAAAATAAGGGCTATAAAGTTTCTTTAGTTGATATTGATAGCACGGCAGATATAAAAGTAAGAGGGGCTGAATAATGGATAAAACAGACAAACTAGCTATATCGCTACTGTTTCTATTTGGGTCCATCATGTTGATATGTGCTATATAAAAAATGCCGCTAACAAGCGGCATTTTTTTATTTTAATAAACTTACCCGCGAGGAATAAAACCAAGCGCATCGTATACCGATTTCAATGTTTTCTCAGCACGAACACTTGCTTTTTCAGCACCTGACTTCATTATGCCATCAAGTAGGTTTTGATCTTCTCTGATCTCTTTAAAGCGTGCTTGAATTGGCTCAATCATATTTACAACTGCATCTGCTGTATCTTTCTTTAAATGGCCATACATTTTATCTTCATACTCAGGAACTAGGTCTTCAATTGAGCGCTTAGTTGCAACACTCAATAAAGTAAGCAAGTTTGATACGCCAGGCTTTTCTGTGCGATCAAAATAAATACGTGCTTGTTCATCTGAATCAGTTACTGCTTTTTTAAGCTTTTTCACAATTTGCTTAGGCTCATCTAATAACATGATGTAACCATTTGGGTTTTCGTCAGACTTAGACATTTTTTTAAGTGGATCTTGCAAGCTCATTACGCGTGCACCAAACTCAGGGATGTACGGCTCTGGTAATTTAAATACGTCGCCATATAAATTATTAAAGCGTGTGGCTATATCGCGAGTCAGCTCTAAGTGTTGCTTTTGATCATCCCCTACTGGTACTTGATCAGCTTGGTATAATAAAATATCTGCAGCTTGCAATACCGGATATGAAAATAAGCCCACGTTTACGTTATTTGCGTGCTTAGATGACTTGTCTTTAAACTGAGTCATTCGATTAAGCTCACCCATTTGCGCGTAACAATTTAATACCCACGCTAATTGTGCGTGCTCAGGTACTTGCGATTGTACAAATAACGCAGATTTTTCAGGATCAATGCCACATGCCGCGTAAAGAGCAATACCATCTAACACTCGAGAGCGCAGTAATTCAGGCTCTTGGCGAACCGTAATAGCGTGTAAGTCTACTAACATAAAGAAACTTTCGTGGTCTTCCTGTAACTTTAGCCACTGGTTAATAGCGCCAACATAGTTGCCTATTGTCATACCACCGGTTGGCTGAATGCCGCTTAAAACTACTGGTTTACTCATGATTTTCCTTTATTTTGCTTAATGAATAATATTTAACGCTGCGTTAGAACAGGTATTATATCTAAGAAGTTATCGCATAGGTACTGCGGATTATAATCCTCAAGACTTTCACCTTGGTTATAGCCATAACTAAGTGCAATTACGTCTATATTAGCGGCTTTAGCTGCAAGTATATCGCTTTTAGAATCACCTATCATTATTGCTTTATTAGGCTCCGCATTTAGTTTTTTGCAGGCAAATAGCAATGGTTCTGGCGATGGTTTTTTTGCCATGTCGTCACCGCATACAACCACATCAAAATGACTCGTTAGTGCCAATTTTTCGAGTAGTTTCTCTGTAAAAATTCGAGACTTATTAGTGATTAATGCTTTAGGCATACCGCGAAGTGCTGCAAGCCCTGTTTCTACATGTTGGTACAAAACACTATACTCACCAACTTGTTGTTCATAATACTTATAGAACTGTAATATTGCTTTGCCACTAAGTGACTCATCTAAATTTTCACTCACTTGCATATCGCCACTCAAAGCGCGTTTTACAAGGACTTCAACACCATTACCAACCCAACTTTCAACCAAGCGTTGACTAACAATAGGAAAAGCAAAATCGCTCAAGGTTAAATTAATAGCGATATACAAGTCGTAAACGCTATCAACCAAAGTACCATCTAAATCAAATAAGGCGACATCGTACTTCATTACTTAACACTTCCAAGCTGCTCACGCATTTGATCAATCACCACTTTGTAATCAGGTTGATTAAAAATAGCTGAGCCTGCAACAAACATATCAGCACCCGCTCGAGCCGCTGCTGCAATATTATCGACCTTAATACCACCATCAACCTCTAAGCGAATATCTCGGCCTGATTCAATAATACGCTGTTTGGCTTGGCGTAATTTTTCAAGCGTATGAGGGATAAAGCTTTGCCCGCCAAACCCAGGATTTACCGACATTAGTAAAATGGTATCTAGCTTATCAATAACATGATCTAAATAACTTAGGCTTGTTGCTGGGTTAAACACTAAGCCTGCTTTACAGCCGTGATCTTTAATTAACTGTATTGTACGATCGACGTGCTCACTGGCTTCAGGATGAAAAGTAATAATAGAAGCACCAGCCTCAGCAAATAAAGGTATTATGCTATCTACAGGCTTAACCATTAAATGTACGTCGATAGGAGCTGTAATACCGTAATCTCTTAGTGCTTTACACACCATAGGACCAATTGTGAGATTAGGTACATAGTGATTATCCATTACATCAAAGTGAACCACATCAGCACCCGCTTCGAGAACTTTATCAACATCTTCGCCTAGCTTTGCAAAATCAGCAGACAAAATAGAAGGGGCTATTAAATATTTTTGCTCTGGGTTAAACATGATTAACTCCATCAATAAATAGTGTATTGCGTTAATGTAACTTAATTGAAGATGTTACCCAAGTAATATGGCGTAATAGCCCCCATTTTAGGTAACTTTAAGTTTGATATTTAACCAGTATTTGCTATGATTAAAAAAGTAACAAATTATTGGATTTCATCATGCGTGCTTTTAAAATTGGGATATTAATTGCGTCGGCATTACTGCTTATCGGGGCGTTTAGCTTTGGTTCAAGCTCTGAGCAAGAATTAAGCTCAGTGAGTAATTGTCATAATACACAAGTGGTAAGTGCTCAAAACACTTTAACTGCGTGTATTAAAGCTGAAGAAGAGTCATCATGGTTTTCGTGGTTAACTGGCGATAGCCGTAGTGCTCAGTTTCATTACCTTGATTTACTGGAACTACTTACTAGTTCTGAAGATTCTAAAAACACTCCTTCTTTAAAACCTTTATTTTAAATAATGCTACAATTTTTTAGCGCGTTGCAAAGTGTGCTAGCTGCATTTTTTGGTGTTCAGTCTGAAAATAAACGCCAAGTCGATTTTAAACAACATTCCCCTTTATCCATCATTTTAATTGCGATTGTACTATTTGTTGCTTTTGTTATCGCAATTTACGCAGTGGTTGCTTGGGTGCTAAATACATAGCCATCAACTCGTCAACTTTATTTCTAGAGCCACCTTTGGGGCTAATAGTGCGCTTTACTTGAATTTGTTCAAGCGATGCTTGGCTATAAATTTTACGCGTCCACACGGTATCGTGGTTTGAAATAAGCACAGGTGTGTTATTTTCAAATGCGGCTTGTTCTGCCAAATTAGCTAAGTTAGCCTGATCATCTAAATTAAACCCCCCTTTTGCGTAAGACGTAAAAGAAGCCGTTTTACTTAATGGTACATAAGGTGGGTCGCAATAAATAACAGCATTGTTAGGCACTAACTTAAAAACGTCATCGTAATCTAAACAAGTGAACGTTGCTTTTTGTGCTTTTTCAGCAAAAAAATACATTTCTTTTTCAGGAAAGTAAGGCTTTTTATACTTACCAAAAGGCACATTAAAAATGCCTTTTAAATTATACCTACACAGTCCGTTGTAACCATGGCGGTTCATGTATAAAAACAAGATTGAACGTTCGTATACATCACGGCTTTGATTAAACTGCACACGATATTCGTAATACGCATCTGCGTGATTATTCAAATCAACAAATAGCTTTTTAGCGTCACTAATAAGCTCATCTGGAGAGCTTTTAAGCTCTTTATATAAGTTAATTAAGTCTGCATTGATATCATTGAGGATATAGTGCTTAAAGTCACTATTTAAAAACACAGAGCCTGCACCAACAAAAGGTTCAACCAAAGTATCAGCATGCTTGCTAGCTTGGTTTAATCGCGCATTAATGTTTTCAACTAGGCTGTATTTTCCGCCGGCCCATTTAAGGAAGGCTCTACTTTTTTGCTGCATTGGCTCTTTACTTCAATCTGGTGTTGCGCGATTTTACACTAAAGCAGTGTGTTTTACTGATCAACGACTGCTATTTCTTGCTTTATTTTACTAATTTTTTTATAGAAAGGTTTATTTTTTCTAACCTCAGGGGGTAAAGTATCCATTGCTGATTTTGCCTCGTTTATACTCTCAAAGCTGCCAAATGTAACAACCCACCATATTTGATTATTTCGCTTCGTTTGGTAAGAATGTGCTTGCTGCTGTAGATTGAATTGAGCAATGAAATTATCGCGAACTTCCTGCTGAGTTACCGCTAATAATTGAATAACACTATTTGTATCTGCTTGCTGCATGTACCAAATATTATCTTGGCTTATCTGAGTTTGCTCTGCTGTATTTACTTTCTCTACTTTTAGAGCTTTAGATACAACTTCACCTGCTTCACTGCTTTTGTTTTTAACGCTATTATCAATAGCATTGTCTAATACCTTGACGGTATTTGCAGGTTCGGTAAGACTTTGCATGATAGCAGGCACATCATTAATGTGTACGCTCTCTGGCTCAATATCTGGCTCAATATCTGGCTCAACTACTTCAGGGTCATTTAAGGTAACTACTGACTCATTTTGCTTTATAACCGGCTCACTTACTTGCTCTACAGATATTGCTGTATTTAGGACTTGCGCTTCTTCCTGCTGATAATATTGTTGCCACCACTGCGTCATATCAGACTTATAAAGCAGACCAATAATTAAAAGCATAATTAACAACATCAAAATCAATAAGTGCAATCGCCAAGATACTTTATCTTTAACGATAATATCGGCTATGTGCTCACTAGGTTGCCAAGCAAGCAATAAGCTGGGATTACCATGAGCCTCGGCTAAAAAAGTACTAAAAACAGGGTCTTCATCATAAGGTAAATCAGTAAAGTACCACTGCAATAACATCTTGCTTTCTCGAAGCGTCAGTGGCTCCAAGTAAATTTCGACAGCATCATTTAAAGCAAGTTTAGACTGTGATGCAATTATGATATACAACGTATTAGGGCTATTTTTAGAAAGCAGCTCAAGCTCAATTAGTATCTCTTCAGATAATTGCCTACCGCCATCAAGCACCCATAAACAAGGTCCGCACTGCTGTTGCTCAAGCAGCTGGTAATAGTTTTCAGGTAAACTTAAATTATGATCAACTAAAGGGGAATTAAAGCTTTGCTCTAATAAATCGCTCATTAGCTGAGCGTCAGTCATTTGTGCACTTACTTGCACAAACGCTTTATTAAAGTCATTGTATTTATCTGTAATGAAGGTTTCGAGCATATAACTTTTACCTAGCCCCGATGTGCCAAGTAAAACTATTAAATTTTGTCCGTACTCAAATTGCAGTGCGATTCTATCCACCAAAGCCGCACGGCTTGGTAAAATTTGTGACTGCATTTACTGCTCGATTAAGTCTCTAACTTGGTCATCAGAAACATCATCAACTAATGCACACTGGCCAAATTGGGTAGGTAGAATAAAGCGTATAGTGCCTCTTTTATTCTTTTTGTCTTTACGCATATGCGTTAGGAACTGCTCACTAGTCATTTGCTTTGGAATTTCTGTTGGTAAATTATATAGCTCAAGCAGCTTAATAATTCGATCAACTTCACTTGCGCTTAAATCTTGGCGTGTCTTGGCAAGTTTAGCTGCTAATACCATGCCTGTTGCAACAGCTTCGCCATGTAACCAAACGCCGTAGCCCATTTCTGCCTCAATTGCATGGGCAAATGTATGACCTAAGTTTAATAAAGCACGTAAACCATGCTCTTTTTCATCTTGCGCAACTATAAGCGCTTTTATTTCACAACATCTAAAAATAATATGCTGTAAGCACGTTTCATCTAGTTGCTGCAAATTAGCTACGTTTCGCTCTAAGTATGCAAATAATTCGGTATCGTAAATCAGACCATACTTAATTACTTCAGCCATACCTGCTGCAAACTCTCTTGCTGGTAGGGTGTGTAATGTTTGTGTATCAATAAAAACCGCTTGAGGCTGATAAAATGCCCCTATCATATTTTTACCTAAAGGATGATTTACTGCCGTTTTACCACCTACCGATGAATCAACCTGTGAAAGCACTGTCGTTGGTATTTGAATAAACGGTACGCCGCGCTGATAACACGCTGCTACAAAACCAGTTAGATCACCTATAACACCGCCACCTAACGCAATTAAACACGTATCTCGGCCACAGTTATTTTGTAGTAAAAATGCTGATATTTTTTCAAACCATTCAAGTGATTTATATTGTTCACCGTCAGGAATAATAAAAGATAGCGGATTTTGATCTGCTAATGAGTCAAGTAACGCTTGTAAATATAAAGGCGCTATTGTGTCATTAGTAATGATGATAGGCCGACAATCACCAATGTGGTGAACCAGGCGGCCATTATCTTGAAGTGCAGATTGCCCAATAAAAATAGGATAACTTCGCTCGTCCAAATTAACTGTTAATTTAAGCATGCTTAGTTATTTCCTTATTATTGGTTTTTAAAAATCTAATTTCTCGATGATTTGGTTAGCAACAACTTTAGCGCTTTGCTCATCGGTACGTACAACAAAATCGGCAACTTCTTTGTATAGGGGCTCGCGTTCTTCTGCTAAGCGCTCTAGTACGTTACGAGGTGCTTCTTCAGTTTGCAGTAATGGGCGACGCTTGTCGCGTTGCGTGCGTGCAACTTGCTTTTCTATAGGTGTCTCTAGGTATACAACGATACCTCGAGCCGAAAGCTTGTTTCGAACTTCTTTGCTCATTACTGAACCACCACCGGTAGCAAGTACAATACCTTGCATCTCGGTTAAATCGCCAATAACAGACTCTTCTCGAAGTCTAAAGCCTTCTTCACCTTCAAGATCGAATACCCATGCAATATCTGCACCTGTGCGGCGTTCGATTTCTTGATCAGAATCAACAAATTCAAGGTGTAATTGGTCAGCGATGTGACGACCAATCGTGCTTTTGCCAGCCCCCATGGGGCCAACTAGAAATATATTACGTTTCTCAGCCATATCTTTTAGTACAAACAAACTCTAAAATTTGAAATAAAACCCCGCCTAACGACCTGGCCCCAAAATTAAGGAGGGGATTATCTCAGTAATTGCAGGGGTATTTCAAGTCAATTAGAATAAAAAGCCATATAACGAGCAATTAATCTAAATAATCACCCGTTGGTTAACATAAAACCACTGTATTTTAATCAATTTGTATTTTCGGTGTCACGAAAATAAGTAATTCACGCTTTTCATTAAACTCACTTGTGGTTTTAAATAGTCTTCCTACGTAAGGAATGTCACCTAAAATTGGCACTTTACTCGTAGTATTAATGATTTGCTGTTGGAAAATACCACCGAGTACTACGGTTTGGCCATTCTCGACTAACACTTGTGTTTGAATTTCTTGAGTATCAATAGACACCGCTTCACCAGTACCTGTTTGTACAGTATCACCACGTGTATCTTGAGTAATAATTAAATCTAGAATTACTTTATTATCAGGTGTGATATGAGGTGTAACTTCTAAGCTCAGTACCGCTTTTTTAAAGCTTACGGTAGTAGCACCGCTTGAAGCTGACTCAGTATAAGGAATTTCAGTACCTTGCTCTATTCGGGCTTTTTGCTGATTAGCCGCTATGATACGTGGACTAGCAATAATCTCACCTTTATTCTCTTCTTCAAGCGCACTTAGCTCTAAATCAATCAGCGTGCCGTTAGCCAGTTTTGCTATGTGTAAGCCAATGCTAGCCGCAGGGTTAGTGATAGGTAAATTTACATTTAATCGGTCTGAAATACTTGGTGCATCTGAAGTAGATGTCGCATTATAAATACCTTCTGCGCCTTCAAGAGAGCCTGAAATACCAACACTACTGCCTTGGTCACTAAAGCCCCAACGTACGCCTAAGTCTTCAGTAACGTTATCGCGTACCGTTACCATTCGAGATTCGATTACAACCTGCTGCACTGGAATATCGAGCGTTTCTATCATCCGGCGAATGTTTTCTATACTCTTTACAGTATCTTTTACCAACAAAGTATTTGTACGTTGATCAACAGATACACTACCACGGGCAGTTATAATACTGTTTGTATCTGTTTTTAATAGATCAGCAAAATTTTCGGCTTTAGCATAGTTTAATCGGATGTATTCACTATATAGGGGCTCTAAGTCTTCAACTTGCTGTTTAGCTTTTAAGTCTTTGGCTTCACGTGCTGCAAGTTCTTCTGCAGGCGCTACCATTAATATAGAGCCATCCATGCGCTTATCTAGCCCTTTAATACGTAGTACTACGTCAAGCGCTTGATCCCACGGTACACCATCTAGGCGCAGCGTTATATTGCCCGTTACTGAATCACTGGTTACTAAGTTAAAGTCGTTGTAACCCGCGATAATTTGCAGTGCTGCACGCACAGAGATATCTTGAAAATTTAAGGTCATAGGGCGACCTTGATACTCAACCCCACCATCTAAGTACGCATTTTGCGTTTCATCTTTTTCTACTGTCAACGTTAAAATATTATCTATTTGCTGATACGTAAACGTGAACTGAGCATTAGGTTCGATAACAACACGACTTAAACCATCTTCTTTAAAAGTCTCGATATTACTTACAACAGTTCCAAAATCTAATACATCTAATTCATAAAGTAGATCGTCTAAAATATCGGTGTGATGAAAGTCAGCGTAAATTTTCCCGCCACTTTCATGGACTTCAATTGCAGCTTGAGTGTCTTGTAAAAATACAAGTACTTTTGCTTCACCCTTCTCACCACGTCTAAAATCAATTGACTGGATACGGTTAATGTAATTTCCACTTACATCACCTGAGTCCATCACTACATCTTCATTTTCAGATTCTGTAAGAGGGTTATCAGAGACACGTATCGATACTAAATTATTATGAACTTCAGTCTCATAAATTTTTAATCTATCTAAGTTTACCGTTACCTTTAAACCACTGTTAGTTAAAACATTAGTAACACTGCTAATTCCAGCTTGATTAACTTCAACATCATTTAAACCAACTTCTAACTCTGCAGAATCAAAAAACATTTCGATTCGGGCTGGGCTATTAAACACTTGAACTTTTGGTTCAAAGGTTAACTCTTCATCAAAAACAAGCTGTAATTCAGTTTCGCCTTTAAGTAATGGATTATAACGAACATCATAAAGCAATGGCCCAGCTATGGCTGAGTTTACAGTGACTAAAGCAACAGCAGCCAGTAATGTCCGTGAAATACGATGAAGCCAAAGTACATCCTTATGCATCCTATTTTTACCTTTTTTATTATTAATTTGCGCCATCTGTTGCCGCCTCTAACATTTCTAATTTCGTCAGGCGCTCTTTCCAACAGCCAGACCCATCAGGGATTAATTCCACTAATTCTATATAGTCGTTGCTTACTCTTTTTACTTTGCCATCATAACTTCCAAGATAATTCCCTACCGTTACGCGGTGCAAAGTGTCATCTGTTGCTGTAATTAATGCCCATATTTGTCCACTAGAGCCAATTGTGCCTTTCATTGCTAAATTATCTAGCGGGTATTTCTCTAACGGTTCGCGGCGACGCTCTTGATCTGGGTGCAAACAGTTTTTTACCTGCGTTAGTTTATTTTGAATAATCTCAGGCTGAGGCGCTACAAACGGGCTACGTAGCTGACCAGCACTGTACTCAAATATTTCAAACTTTGTCAGTTCAGGAATCGTCTCAACCTTTGGTGTGGTGCTTGCTTTTACCTGATCAATAAATTCTTTTTGCTCAGAAGTGTCATCATTACAACCAGCTAAAACAAATGCTATAGCTAAAGGTACTACGCGAAGGAGTTTCATTTTTTAATCCCTTCTTCATAACGATATGTTTTTGCAACAACACTGAATGTTAACTGTTTATCGCCCGATGATAAAATAGAAAAGTCATGTAAGCTTACAATTCGGGGTAACTGGGCCACTTTACCTACAAACTCACCAAACTCATGGTAGCTACCTATTACTTCGATTTTAATAGGCAGCTCGGTATAAAATTCTTTTTCAACTTCTGGCAGCCAACCTATTTTTAAAAAAGTCAGACCACTCGTTGTCCCAACATATGATAAATCATCAAGTAAACCAGGAGTTTCATTCGAAGTGGGTAGACGCTTTAATAGCTGTGAAAACTTATCTTCCATTTCAATCATTTGTTGACGATATATTTCAAGCTTGCTCGCTACTGCATACTTAGTTCGATAAGTTGTTCGTAGTTCAACTTCTTTTGCCACGGCACTATGGTAGCTGTCAATTTCATCAGAAACTAATAGGCTATAACTAAAAAACAATACAAGGCCCGCAACAAATGTGCAGCAAATTGCTTTAACAGCAATTGGCCAATCACCAATGTTATCAAGCTCTATTTCATTCCAATCAATTTCACTCAGTGCTTTAAAATCAAGGTTCATCGCTAACCTCACCAATTTTATCAAATGGTTTTACATAAAATTCCATATTAAAATCACTAAGTAAACGCGAAGATTGATCGCCTGCAACAATGCCCTGCATTGAAGGATTCTCTAGTAAATATGAGCTTTGTACTTGGCGGAGCATTGTTGATAGACGATTATTAGATTCACTACGTCCTAAAACATGTATTTGGCTGCCTTTGCGCTCCAGTTTTGTTAAATAAACACCACCTGGCACTATTTTGGCAACTTCATCCATTATTTGCGTACCCAAGTTACGGCTGCTTTGCAATTCTTCAATGAGCCTCATACGCTGTTGTAAATTTTCCTTTCTTTTATCTAAGCTTCGTATTTCACTTATTTTTTTATCTAGCATGCTAATTTCTGAGCTTAAATAATTATTCTTTAAGTTTTGACCGTCTTTTAAGGCACTATAAAAAGAGCTTAATAAATACATACTTGCAAAACAAAGTATAACGACACCAACAAGTATAGTTACAAATTTCTTTTTCGATTCTTCGCGTTGTGATTCACGCCAAGGCAGTAGATTTATATGTGGCATGTTGAAAAACTCCTTAATGCCAACCCTGTTGCAATTGCAAACTGCGTTTTGTGACGCTGCATTATATTACGGTCTACCTTTGGGGAAATTTCCATATTTACAAAAGGCTCTGCAACAACTGAGTGGATACCGAGTTCTTCAATAAGCAATCGGTCGATACCTTTTATCATCGATGTACCGCCCGTTAATACAATATAATCTATTTGCTCTTTACCACTGGTTGTTAAAAACATTTGCACAGCTCTGCGAACTTGTTGAAGTAACGAAGTTTGAAAAGGGGCTAATACTTCAAAGGTATAGTTTGGCGGTAAATCACCTGATGTTTTGCCTATTTCGGCTTCATCAAAGCCTTTATTATAATAAGCAACAATACTATTTGTATATTGATCGCCACCAAAAACTTGGTCACGGGTATAAATGGTTTCCCCAGCTTGCACAACACTCACAAGCATTAAAACTGCGCCAATATCGACCACAGCCACACACTTATTAAATGCATCGCTAGGTAATTGTTGATAGTAAACGTCCATAGCACGGCTCAATGCGTAGCTTTCTACATCTACTATTTTGGCCTCTAAATTTGCGGCTTCTAAAGCGCCCACCCGTGCTTCAACACTCTCAGTACGAGCAGCCGAAAGCAAAACATTCATTTTGCTAGGATCGGCCTCATTCGTCGAAAGCTTCTCAAAATCGAGGCTCACTTCATCAAGTGGGTAAGGGATTAAACTATCAGCTTCAATTTCAATTTGCGATTCAAGTTCAGCATCTGTTAACGATACATCCATGAAGATCACTTTTGTAATAACTGTTTGGCCAGAAACAGCCACTGCAGCAGATTTTAACGACTTCGGTAATTTTTTTCTTAATTTTGTAATAACGTTACCAATCGCTTCAATATCTTGGATTGTGCGCTCACTCATCGCACCTTTTGGCATCGGCTCAATTGCAAGTGCTTCTAGTCGAAATCCAGTTTCAATTTCACGTAAAAGCACCGCTTTGATAGAGTGCGATCCAATATCAATTCCTACCATCATCGGGGACGGTTTTTGAAATAGTTGACTTAGCATGTTTCAACTTGGCCTTTGTTTTAATAATAAACAAGTTATAATTTTTATCTGAAAAAATATTATTCATTTTTTAATCAATATATACTAGCAGTCAAAACTCGCAATTGGGAGTCCATTTAGGGAAATATAAGTGATTTTATTAAAACGAACTTTACAATTTTTTATCATTTGTGTGTTAATTGGTCTGATCACTTTGGTCAGTCTTTATTACTACGTTAAACCTGATATCCCCAGTGTGCAAGTTTTAAAAGACGTGCAATTACAAACTCCTATGCAAGTATTCACAAAAGATGGGCTTTTAATCAATCAATTTGGTGAAAAGCGTCGTATTCCAGTGACTATTGATGAAATTCCTCAAACACTCATTAATGCATTTTTAGCGACAGAAGATAATCGATTTTACGATCATATAGGCATAGATCCTATAGGTATTGTGCGTTCGGCTATTGTTCTTATATCTACCGGCGAGAAAAAACAAGGCGCAAGTACTATTACTATGCAGCTTGCTCGTAATTTCTTTTTAACTCGCGAAAAAGCATATATTCGTAAAGTTAAAGAAATATTTATAGCGCTACATATTGAAGGTGTATTAACAAAAGACGAAATTTTAGAGCTTTACCTTAATAAAATAGAATTAGGTAATCGCGCTTTTGGTATTGGTGCTGCAGCACAAGTTTATTACGGTAAGGAGTTAAAAGATTTAACACTTGCACAAATGGCGATGATTGCAGGTTTACCGAAGGCCCCTTCAGCTTTAAACCCAATTCGTAACCCAACGCGTGCAAAAGCACGCCGAAATGTTGTTTTAGGGCGTTTATTAACTGAAAATTATATTACTCAAGAAGAATATAACGAAGCAACGAGCCAACCTATCACCGCTTATTTTCATGGTGCTGAAATAAATTTATACGCCCCGTATATTTCTGAAATGGTGCGCGCTGAAATGGTCTCGCGTTATGGAATAGATAAAGCTTACAACTCAGGTTTTAAAATTTTCACCTCGGTAGAGTCTAAAGTTCAAAAAGCAGCGCAAAACGCACTTGTAAATAACTTACATAATTACGATATGCGCCATGGTTTTAGAGGACCAACAGATGTTTTATGGGACCCTGAAACACAACCTGCTTTAACTGAGCAACAAATACTCAATAAATTACAAAGCGTAAATGAGTTGGGTACTTTGAAAGCAGCAGCCGTGCTTAGTGTTAATGATAAAACAGCGTCGGTATTACTTAAAAGTGGCGAGCGCACAACTCTTACTTGGGATAACTTAAAATGGGCGCGTAAATATATTACTCGTTACCGCCAAAGTTTTGCTCCAAAAGCAGCTACAGATATTTTAACGCCAGGAATGCAAATATGGGTGCGTAAAAATGAAGATGACAGCTACTTACTAAGCCAAATACCAGAAGCATCAAGTGCTATTGTGTCACTCGACCCACAAGATGGCAGAATTAAAGCTATTGTAGGTGGTTACAGCTTTGAGCAAAGTCAATATAACCGAGCGGTACAAGCAAAGCGTCAAGTAGGTTCTAATATAAAACCTTTTATATATTCAGCAGCACTTGAAAAAGGTTACACGCTTGCGTCTATATTAAACGATGCTCCTATAAACCAATGGGATAAAAGCCAAGGCGTAGCATGGCGTCCCAAAAACAGTCCTGCTGTATATAATGGTCCGATAAGAATTCGCCGTGCTTTAGCACAATCTAAAAACGTTATTTCGGTGCGCTTACTACGCGGCGTTGGATTACAACGTACAGCTGATCATTTATTAAAGTTTGGCTTTAAAGATTCAGACATTAATCGCAGTGAATCACTAGCACTGGGTAGTGCTTCCATTACTCCACTTGAACTTGCTCGTGGCATGAGCGCATTTGCCAATGGTGGCCACTTAATTGAACCTTACTTTATTTCAGAAATTCAAGATGCTTACGGTAATGTATTGTTCAAAGCAAACCCTGCCCTTGCCTGTGACGAAGAGTCTTTACCAACACATAATGAATTCTCACTTCATAATAGTAGTGATGAAGTGAAGCCAACAAAAAAATGTGCACCGAGAATTATTTCTAAGCAGAATGCTTTTTTAATTGCTGATGCAATGCACAGTGGTATTTGGGGCGGCGGTAGTTGGGCCCATAAAACGGGTTGGAGTGGTACAGGTTGGCGCGCACAAGCTTTAGAACGTCGTGACCTTTCGGGTAAAACAGGCACAACTAACGATTCTGTAGACACCTGGTTTAGTGGCTTTAACAGTAAAGTAATGACTTCTGTGTGGGTGGGCTTTGATAACCCAGGTAACGCTCTTGGCCGTTCTACGTACAATAACAACTTAGATAGCAACCAAATATCTGGTGCTGAATCGGGGGCTAAAACAGCGCAGCCTGCATGGATTGAATTTATGAAAGCCGCACTTGAGGGAACACCTGAAGCGCCAATTGAGCCACCTGAGGGGCTTGTTTCGATTCGTATTGATTTAGCCACTGGTTTGCTAAGCCACAAAAATGACTACACCAGCCGCTTTGAATACTTCGAAAAAGGCACTGCACCGACAAAGTATGTGCTATCTCAGCCAAACGATATATTTGAAGAAGACACAAAAACCGAAGAAGAGCTATTTTAATAATATCTCTGTAATACAAAAAACGGCAGCTTATTTAAGCTGCCGTTTTAATTTAAATAATGGCTTATTTTAAGTTTTGAACAAGCCAATATAAGTCAGAGTGTACACCCGCAGCGGTTACTTCTTTCCCAGCCCCAGGCCCCTGAATCACAAGCGCGTTATCACTATACCATTTGCTATTAATTACAAAAATATTATCGCCAGGTGTAAGGTTTGCTAACACATCTCCATTGGTCACATACGTAATTCCTACTTTAGCGATAACTTCAGTTTTTGTTATATCTAATAGGCCTGTGTATCTCAGTACTGAGTTATTAGCTTTTGCTGTATCAGCATGCTCTTCAATGAACGCATCTAGCTGGGCTTTATTGTTTAGAAAGTCTTCCCAGCTTCCTAGCGCAAGATCGCCGGGCATTAATGCCGATAAGCTAATATCATCAAGCTCAAGCTCTATACCTAACTCTCGGGCTAAAATAAGTAACTTACGCTGCATATCTCGTCCAGATAAATCCTCGCGAGGGTCAGGCTCTGTGAACCCCATTTTCTGAGCTTCTAATACCAACTCAGAAAAAGCAGTGGTACCATCATACTTACTACATAACCACGAAAGCGTACCCGAGAACACGCCTTCAATACGCGTAATTTTATCACCACTATTTTGCAAATCAGCCAAAGCAAAATTGATAGGTAAGCCTGCGCCTACACTTGTATTATATCGCCAATGTAAATTACGTTCGCCAAGGTTACTACGAAGTGCTTTATACCAAGAAGTCGGTGCTGTACCTGCATATTTGTTAGCACTAATTAAATGACAATCTCTGTCTACAAAATCTGTATATAAAAAGCTAAACTGCTCACTTGCAGTAATATCAATTAAAACTTTATGTTCGTAGTCAAGCTCGCTTATCGCATTAAGTAAATCCGCAGTTTCATAGCTATTCGCCTCATGCTGCCATTGAGTTTTCCATTGCGATATATTTATGCCACTTGCATTAAATAACATATGTTTAGAGCGAACCAGCGCTACCAATTTAATACTAAAGTCGCCTGATAAACGCTCAAATTGTGCCGATAACTGCTCAATAAAAGCATCGCCTACATTGCCAAGGCCCGCAACTATAACGGCTATTTCTTGGCCTTTATTGATTAGCTTATCGTGTAAGACGCTTTGTATATCGCTATCTATAAATTGGTCTGTTAGTAATAAAACATAACCATTATCTTGATGCACAAAACGCGGTTTTATAGTCTGCTCAGCTAATACCTCTAAAGCTTGCAGTTTTAGTACGCTAACGTCTTGCTCAGGGGCAACAATTGCACAGCCATTTAAATTTGACTCACTAATATTAGCTCTACCAGCAAAGTAATTAATAACTTGATATGTTTGTGCAGCCGGTACTACTAAATACACTTCACCATTATGGTTAAAATGATGAAGGCTATGCTGAATAAGCTGACTAACGCTTGCGACCTCACCTTCACTTAATCCTTCAACCATTAACAAATCAACATTTTGCAGCGTGGTTATAAAGCGCTTTTTCTTTGCTGAACCTTCTTTTACTATATCTGTTGGGCTTGCTTGCACATCAAAACTACTACGAACAGCTAGCTTAATATCGCTGTTTTTAAGTGGCGATAGTGTTTTTGCATGTAATACAGGGTTACCCAAACGAGCTAATAAATTAGCTTGTCCGCGACAAATTTTGCCGTACTTAATCGCCTTTTTTACCTTTCGAGGATCAGTGCTAAACACTCCCTGTGTATCGGTCCAAATACATACCTGCTTAGCATCACAGTAATTTGCAAGTAGTGTTGCACTATAATCGCTACCGTTGCGTCCAAGTGTTACGGTCTCACCTTTCGTATCGGCGGCAATAAACCCAGTAACAACATTTATCTTATTAGGTAAAATTGACTGTCGACATTGCTGCGCATTTTGCGCATGCATTAATTCACCATCGTTTAAGGTAAAAAGACTACGGGCATCTTGAGCACACGCCTCAATATTTAGCTGCTGTAAATAAGTAGCGAGTAAACGTGCTGACCACAGTTCCCCGTGCGCAAGTAACGCAGCCTCTTTTAGCTGCTCAGCTTGAGCAAGTTCTGCAATATTACTAAGCTCGGTATTTAGTGTTCTAAGTGCGCAGCGCTTTAAATCAGCTTGTAATAACTGCTCAATTAAATCACTTTGATGGTTATTTAACTGCAGTAAAATATCAGCGACAGCTTGCGTGTCTTGCAGCTGATAACTTTGCCACAATGACACAAGTGTATCTGTAGTTTTACCTGCAGCAGACACCACAACACAGTCGCCCGGCTGAGTATGCCCAATAATTATTTTAGCTACGCTTTGATAGCGCTCACTAGAGCTTAAGCTTGAACCACCAAATTTATGTACACAATTGACCATATTTATACCAATTCGCTTAATTAAGTTGTCTATTTTGAGGTAAGAAAACCGTATCGATAACAAGGCAAAAATTTCGTTATTTAGTTGTTCTATATTAGGAATTTTTAACGATGTTATCGTGCGGTTTAATCCCTCAAATTGATTAGGTATTATTGCGGATTGGTATTAATTACCAAAGCGCTGGACGGGCTGCACTTAATTTAACGTTTCCACCAGAAGTGCCAGCACCTTTGCCTACACGGCCAACATTTTTATTTTGCCCTGGTTTTACAAGTTCAAATACTCGTTCAAAGTCAGCTATTAAATCGTGTATATCTTCAATCCCAACCGAAATACGAATAAGCGTATCGCCCACACCCGCTTCTAAACGTGCCTTTGCCTCCATACCTGCGTGCGTCATAGTTGCAGGGTGACAAATTAAGCTCTCTACGCCACCTAGTGACTCAGCTAAACTAAACGTTTTAAGGCTAGTTAAAAATGCTGCCGCGTCGTTTATATCGCCTTTAATATCAAAACTAACCATGCCACCAAAGCCAAGTTGTTGTGCTTTAGCAAGTTCATGTTGAGGATGCGACTCAAGTCCAGGATAGTAAACTTGGCTTACAAAATTGGAACTTTCAAGGTACTTAGCTATTGCTAGCGCATTTTCTTGGTGCTGCCTTAAGCGCACATTTAAAGTACGTAGACCACGAAGCGTTAAATAACTATCAAAAGGGGCGCCCGTAATACCAATATTATTTGCCCACCAAGCAAGCTCATCACCAAGCTCTTGTGTTGCAGCAATAACAGCGCCGCCCACTACATCTGAGTGCCCGTTAATATATTTAGTAGTTGAATGCACCACAATATCTACACCAAACTTAATAGGGTTTTGTAAGGCAGGAGACAAAAACGTGTTATCTGCGGCAACCAATGCACCGCATTGCTTAGCAACATCGGTAACCGCTTTAATATCGGTTAAACGAAGTACTGGGTTACTTGGAGTCTCTATCCAAATAAGTTTAGGTTTAATTGCTAAAATTTGTTGAAGGCTTTCTTCTTTTGTTAAATCTAATACTTCAAGCTTCAATAGTCCGCGTTTTTGTAACGATGTAAATAAACGATAGCTTCCACCATAACAATCATGTGGAATTACTAACGTGTCGTCACTGTTAAGTAGCTGAGTAGCTAAATGCACGGCAGCCATACCAGTGGCCGTAATTATGCCACGAGCGCCACCTTCAAGCTTAGCAAGCGTCTCTGCTAAAATATCACGATTAGGGTTACCACTGCGGCCATAATCATACTCACGCTTAGTATCAAAGTCGGCAAACGAATAAGTCGTTGATAAATAAATTGGCGGCACCACTGCACCATGATGTTTATCAGCATCAACGCCGTTACGTACAGCAATGGTCGCTTTGTTTTTTTCGCTCATATTCGTCACCTGATTAATTTGGATGTTTAGACGTCTAAAAGAGTAAGTTATCCGTTTTAATAAGTCAAAGTATTTTAAAGCTCTAGATGGCTAAAGTTAGGAAAGGCGTTTGCTAGTACCACATTTTAGCTCACAAAAGTGAGCTTATTTTTACATCCCAAATAGGCTTATTAAGATAGATCGGTATCTATTATTTGACTATCTTTTTTAAATCGATAGAATTTCACGCATATTTACACGCTTTTTATACCGTGTGAGAAATTAATAATCTGAGGCAACGATACATCTTATGGCTAAATGGAATGGTGAGTATATTCACCCATACGCAGAACACGGGAAAAAATCAGAGCAAGTTAAAAAGATCACCGTTTCGATCCCGCTAAATGTATTAAAAGTTTTAACGGATGAGCGTACGCGTCGTCAAATCAACAACCTTCGCCATGCAACAAATAGTGAATTGCTATGTGAGGCGTTTTTGCATGCATTTACTGGCCAACCTTTACCAAATGACGATGACCTACGTAAAGACAACGCAGAAAAAGTACCAGAAGAAGTTAAAAAGATAATGCAAGAAATGGGTTTAGAAGTGCCTATTTTAAACGAAGAATAAATCGTTACCTTTTTAATCAAAAAACCTCAGCATTGCTGAGGTTTTTTTGTTTAAGCGTTATATATTACGCCATATAATTTTCAGGCAAGTCAATTTGCGCAACACCCGACTCTACCGCAGCAAGTGCTACAGCTTTAGCTATACGCGGTAGTAAGCGCGGATCCATTGGTTTTGGAATAATATACTGCGCACCAAACTCTAGCTTATCTACGCCTGCGGCTTTTAAAACTTCTGCAGGTACAGGCTCTTTGGCAATACTACGAATAGCCTCAACTGCAGCAATTTTCATTTCATCGTTAATCGCGCTTGCACGTACATCAAGTGCACCACGGAAAATAAACGGAAAACATAAAACATTATTTACTTGGTTAGGGTAATCAGAGCGCCCTGTTGCCATAATTAAATCATTGCGTGCGCCGTGTGCAAGTGCAGGATCGATCTCTGGATCTGGGTTTGAACATGCAAACACGACCGGCTTTTCTGCCATTAGTTTTAAATCTTCGGCAGCTAACAAGTTAGGACCCGAAACACCAACAAACACATCAGCATCTGCAATTACATCTTGCAATGTGCGTTTATCGGTATTGTTAGCAAAAAGCTGTTTATATTCATTTAAATCATCGCGACGAGTATGAATAACACCTTTGCGGTCAAGCATATAAATGTGTTCACGCAGTGCACCACACTTAATTAACAGTTCCATACACGCAACTGCAGCAGCGCCTGCACCTAAACATACAATTATTGCATCTTCAATTGATTTACCTTGTACTTCTAGTGCATTTAACATGCCGGCAGCCGTAACAATGGCGGTGCCGTGTTGGTCGTCATGAAAAACAGGAATGCTACAACGCTCTATTAATGCTTTTTCAATTTCAAAACACTCTGGTGCTTTAATATCTTCAAGGTTAATACCACCGAATGTGTCAGCAATATTGGCAACCGTGTTAATAAAGTCTTCTGTTGTTTTGTGCTTTACTTCAATATCAATAGAATCAAGCCCTGCAAAACGTTTAAACAATAACGCCTTGCCTTCCATTACTGGTTTAGACGCTAAAGGACCTAAATTACCCAAGCCCAAAATTGCAGTACCATTAGTGATAACCGCAACCATGTTACCTTTACCGGTATATTTATATGCATTTGCAGGATCTGCGGCAATTTCACGTACAGGCTCAGCGACACCTGGGCTATAAGCTAGGGCTAAGTCTTGAACTGTTTCAGCTGGTTTTGTTAGCTCAATGCTAATTTTACCAGGTACGGGATGTGAGTGATAATGTAGTGCTTGTTCACGAAAGTCAGACATAACGCGATGGTATCCTGCAATTTAAGTTAAAGTGAGAGGTGGAGTCTTGGGGTACGATACCCTTATTATTTTTAAATTCCAAGCAATATCAGGTCTATCCTGTTATATGCTATATCCTTTAATTTTAAGAGGTTTTTCAGTAACTTTGCAGGATTATATAAACATTTGATAAATAAAAATTCACCAAAAAAGTAAGTTTTGAGGTGCGTTTATGTCTATTACAATATTAAAAAAATGTATGTTTAACGCATCATCATAAACTTAAAATAACAGCCTACTACACTACTTTAAAAACAGATAAGCCCACGTTAGCTACTTTTATCAACCTAGTTAAAATTTGTACTATTTAAAATATAGAGAATATCTATCGATTTGTCTGTAAAGGTTTATGCATACTCAGAATAAGAATAGGAAATAGTTATGCAAGGTGTGATGTAGCTCGAGCAAGCTAAATAAGATAAGAAGTAGTAAATTTTAGACACAAAAAAAGCACCCTAAGGTGCTTTTTTTAACTAAACAGCAATAATTACTTCTTGCTGCTAAGTGCACCGAAGCGCTTGTTGAAGCGATCAACACGGCCGCCAGTGTCTAAAATCTTTTGCTTACCAGTGTAAAACGGGTGACACGCAGAACATACGTCTAAGTGAATGTCTTTACAAAGAGTTGAGCTAGTTTCGAATTTGTTTCCGCATGAACATGTTGCAGAAATTACTTCGTACTTAGGGTGAATACCTTCTTTCATAGGAACCTCTAGTTAAGGCCGCATCGCTCTCCAAACCCGAAGTCTGGCACCATACGTCGTTAAAACAAATTTGTTGGTGGCGGATTTTATCCAACAACCTTCCCCTGCACAAGTATTTATTTATCTTTTCGCTAAAAAAGTGAACAATCTCTTTCTCAAGTACTATTGCTAGTAGGTTTTTAGCGGTATTTTTAGTACATTACAGCATTAATTTTACGGGTTGAGTTGTTATGAGTTTTGTTGAAGTTGCTATTAAAGTCCCGCTTCCACGCACCTTTGATTATAAAATAGAAGAGCAGCTCAGTGGCTTATCAACACCCATACTACCGGGCATGCGGGTTTTAGTACCTTTTGGTAATCAAAAAAAAGTAGCTGTTGTTCTGGGTATTAAAAACAGTACCGACGTCCCTTTAGATAAAATTAAGAATATTATAGAGGTAATAGACGACACCCCTATTTTAAGCGCCCAACATTTAGAACTCCTTAGCTTTACTGCCCGCTATTATTGCTATCCCTTAGGCGAAACTATTCACATAGCGCTACCGAGTGCACTTCGCCAAGGTGAATCGCCAGATAAAACCAGTATTAACATGGTTGCTCTGACAGAAAAAGGCTCAAAAGTACCGTCATTAAAAGCCAAAACACAACTCAATTTATTAAAGCAGTTGTCGCAATCGGGGAAATCATCGTTAACCGAATTAAAAGCTCTTGGCTTTAGTAAAAAAACAATAGATAGCCTAATAGATAAAGAACTCATTACGCAAACTATTGAACACGATAACCAATGGCAAAGCGTTGCACCAACTGTCGGTAGTAAACCTGTACTTAATAAAGAACAAGCGGTTGCCTGTACAGCAATCAATCAAAGCAATGGATTTAGCAGCTTTTTATTAGAGGGCGTAACTGGCAGTGGTAAAACAGAAGTGTATTTACAGTGCCTAGAAGAAGTATTAAAACGTGGCGAGCAAGCATTAGTATTAGTGCCAGAAATAGGCTTAACGCCACAAACTGTAAACCGTTTTCGTCGCCGCTTTCCTGATACACCCATTATGCTTTGGCATTCAGCCCTTACCGACAACGAGCGATTGCAAACATGGCGTTTTTGCGAAAAAGGCAGTTGTGCAATAGTTATAGGCACACGTTCGAGTATTTTTCTGCCATTTTTAAAACTCGGTATGATAGTTGTCGATGAAGAGCACGATTCATCATTTAAGCAACAAGATACCCTTCGTTACCATGCTCGTGATTTGGCCGCATACAGAGCTTTTCAGCATAAAATACCACTTATATTAGGCAGTGCTACACCCGCACTTGAAACACTTCACAAAGCAATTAATAACAAATATCAGCTACTAAGTTTAACCGAGCGCGCGCAAACTGCGACAGATAACCAATTTAAGTTACTCGATATGAAAGGCCAACCCGACCAAGCAGGTATTGCACATGCAAGCCTTGCAACTATGCGCCAACACTTAAATCGCGGTAAACAGGTTATGGTTTTTTTAAATCGCCGAGGTTTTTCACCCACTCTTATTTGCCATGAATGTGGCTGGCTAAGTGAATGTAAACGCTGCAGTACCAGCGCCACATTTCATAAAGCGATTGGGCAAATGATTTGTCATCACTGTGGCGATCAATACCCTGTTCCTCACCAATGTCCTGATTGTGGAAGTACGCAAATATTTCCAAATGGCAAAGGTACAGAGCAAATTGAAGAGTTTTTATCGACCGAGTTTCCAGATACACCCGTTACTCGCATAGACCGCGATTCAACTCGCCGTAAAGGCAGCCTTGAAAAAGCACTAGGTGAAATAAACCTAGGCGGTGCACGCATTTTAGTTGGCACACAAATGCTTGCCAAAGGCCATCACTTTGCAGATGTAAGCCTTGTTATAATTTTAGACGTAGATAGCGGTTTATACTCATGCGACTTTAGGGCGACAGAGCATTTAGCACAGTTAGTTACTCAGGTCGCGGGGCGAGCTGGGCGTTCAGGGGAACCTGGACAAGTATTATTACAAACACACTTTCCAGAACACCCGCTTTTACAAGACTTAGTTAATAATGGTTACCAAGACTTTGCTCGCTTTGCACTGAGTGAACGCGATGATGCAGACTTACCACCCATTACAAATATGGCTATTGTCCGTGCACAAGGACACAGCATTAAGCTAGTCGTCGATTTTTTGACGGATTTGGTTCCTGTGAATGGGGTATCTGGTATACAATTGCTCGGTCCGATCCCTGCTCCACTTGAAAAAGTCGCAGGTATGTATCGTTTTCAATTACATATTCAAGCGCAAGATCGCCGCATATTACATCAGTACCTTGCGCAAATGGTTGATTATTTAAGTTCAAGTAAACTTGCACAAAAAGTACGCTGGAGCTTAGACGTAGACCCTATAGACATGATTTAGGTTAAGGCCAAAATAACACCATGGCACAGCACGATTATATTAACAAAAAGCCTGCAGGCAGAAACAGTAAAAAAAACGCACCCGCTAAAAAACCATTTCCTATTCTTTTAGCTGTCATAGCCATCTTACTCGTCGGTGGTTTTGCTTATACATTATGGTTTATTAAAAGTAATGCAGATCCAAAACTTGTCGAAAAACAAGCAAACCCCACTGCGCCCGCAAAAGTAGAAGTGGTTATTCCACGCACACCAGAGTTTATTAAAGAAATTAGAAACCACGAGATTCAAGTTGAAGTGAAAGAACTTGAGCAAAAAGGTCCTTACGTTATGCAGTGTGGTTCGTTTAAAACCCACGCACAAGCGGAATCGCTAAAAGCTAAAATAGCATTTGCAGGCCTCATTTCTGAAATAAAACAGGCTGAAGGCAGCAATGGTACTTGGTATAAAGTGCGCTTAGGCCCTTATAAAACCAAACGCCAAGCCGAAAGTGATAAAAACAAACTTAAACGTGTAAAAATAGTCGGCTGCGGAATTTGGGGCTGGACTTGAAAATAAACCATTCACCCATATAACCTCTTCATAATCGTTTTTTACGAGTTGCCTCTGCAGCTCGATGATGAGGAATAACATGACTACTATCGTAAGTGTACGCCGTGGCGACAAGGTTGTAATTGGCGGCGATGGCCAAGTGTCTCTTGGTAATACCGTAATGAAGGGCAACGCCCGTAAAGTTCGACGTCTTTATAATGGCAAAGTAATCGCTGGTTTTGCCGGCGGTACTGCTGATGCCTTCACTCTTTTCGAACGCTTTGAAAGCAAATTAGAAATGCACCAAGGGAACCTAACTAAAGCCGCAGTAGAAATGGCTAAAGATTGGCGCAGCGACCGTGCACTTCGAAAACTCGAAGCGCTGCTCGCTGTAGCAGACGAAACAGCCTCTTTAATTATTACCGGTAATGGCGATGTGGTTCAACCTGAAAACGACCTAATTGCAATTGGCAGTGGTGGTAACTTTGCACAATCAGCTGCAACCGCCCTTTTAGAAAATACAGATTTAAGCGCTCGTGAAATAGTAGAGAAAAGCTTAACTATTGCAGGCAACATCTGCGTATTTACTAATAACTTCCAAACAATCGAAGAATTATAATAGGAACTATCATGTCTGATATGACCCCAAGAGAAATTGTTCACGAGCTAGATCAGCACATTATAGGTCAGGCTAAAGCAAAAAAAGCAGTGGCTATCGCACTTCGTAACCGCTGGCGCCGCATGCAACTCAAAGAAGATTTACGCAGCGAAGTAACACCAAAAAACATTTTAATGATTGGTCCAACCGGTGTAGGTAAAACAGAAATTGCCCGCCGATTAGCAAAACTTGCTAACGCACCCTTTATTAAAGTAGAAGCGACTAAGTTCACTGAAGTTGGCTATGTTGGTAAAGAAGTTGAGACTATCATCCGCGATTTAGTCGATGTATCAATTAAAATGACTCGCGAACAGCAGACTAAGAAATTTAAACATCGCGCCGAAGAAGCAGCAGAAGAGCGCATTTTAGATGCCCTTTTACCACCAGCGAAAGATCAATACGGCGAAACGCAGCGTGATGATAACTCATCAACTCGCCAAACGTTCCGTAAAAAGCTACGTGAAGGTCAGCTAGATGATAAAGAAATTGAAATCGATTTAGCTCAAGCACAACCAAACGTAGAAATTATGGCGCCTCCTGGTATGGAAGATATGACCAACCAGCTACAAAGCATGTTTCAAAACATGGGCGGCGATAAGCGCACTAAGCGTAAACTAAAAATCAAAGAAGCCTTCAAACTATTAACGGAAGAAGAAGCCGCTAAATTAGTAAATCCTGAAGAGCTAAAAGAGCAAGCTATTTTTGCAGTAGAGCAAAACGGTATTGTGTTTATTGATGAAATAGACAAAATTTGTAAGCGCGGCGATTCTTCAGGTCCAGATGTGAGCCGAGAAGGTGTTCAGCGCGACTTACTACCGCTAATTGAAGGTTCAACTGTAAATACTAAGCACGGAATGGTTAAAACTGACCATATGCTGTTTATTGCCTCTGGTGCGTTTCAGATGGCAAAGCCATCAGATATGATCCCAGAGCTACAGGGCCGCTTACCGATTCGAGTAGAACTTGAAGCACTTACTGCAGATGACTTTAAACGCATCCTTACAGAGCCTCATGCATCGCTTACCGAGCAACAACGAGAGCTGCTTAAAACTGAGCAGGTATCGATTGAGTTTAGCGACGATGCAATTGAACGTATTGCCAAAGCAGCTTGGCAAGTTAACGAGAAAACCGAAAACATCGGTGCTCGTCGTTTACACACTGTAATGGAAAGATTGATGGAAGAAATTTCATACGACGCTTCTGAAAAAGCAGGCTCGTCATTAGTAATCGACGCCGCTTATGTTGAGAAACACTTAGGTGCACTTGTTGAAGATGAAGACTTAAGCCGCTTTATTCTATAAAACGAATATAAACGTTATACTAAAAGCCTCCAGATTGGGGGCTTTTTAATGGGATATATTAAATGAAACACGTAACAAAAGTGCATTACCACAGTGTAAGTAAAAATCTAGATGTTTACTTTGATGATGACAGTAAAGCTGTATTTAGCTGTGAGTTTTTACGTGTACACTCCCCTTCAGCTGAAGTGCAGGGCCATGGCTCTGGCCCAATGAAGCTAGTACTTAATAAGCAAGCTGTAGGAATAAAAAGTATTGTACCTGTTGGGCATTACGCACTTCGTTTAGATTTTGACGATGGCCATAACAGCGGACTATTTAGCTGGCGCTACTTTGAAAAACTACAACAGCAACAAGATACATTGTGGAGTGAATATTTAGCGCGGGTAACTGAACACGAAAAAAGTAAAGATAGCGTGCCTATAAAATTTGTTCCTTAAACTTTGTAGGCCCGTTCTATTAAGCGTTATTAAACCTTAAATTTATCAATTGCATTGAACAGAACGCGAGCCTGCTCAGAGACTTCTTCACTTGTTTGCGCATTGTTAGCAGCGTGTTCAGTTGCGTCTTGTGCAATATCGCGAATTCTTACTACATTTTTATTAACCTCTGACGCCACTTGGCTTTGCTCATCAATAGCAACCGCTATTTGAGAGCTCATTTCCATTATTGTTTGTACATCTTCAGTAATTGCGCCTAATAGCTCACCTGCTTTAATTGCTTGCGAGGCACTTTCATCACCTTGAGAGCGACATTTGTGCATAATACTCACCACTTCTTGAGTACGCTGCTGTAAGGTACTTATAATACCTTCAATCTCACTTGTAGACTCTTGAGTACGCTTTGCTAATGAACGAACCTCATCTGCAACAACAGCAAAACCACGACCATACTCACCAGCACGGGCCGCTTCTATTGCCGCATTAAGTGCAAGTAAATTTGTTTGATCTGCAATCCCTCGAATTACATCAAGCACTGAACCAATTGTTTCACCATCTTTTTCAAGTTGCGACACTACATTTGATGCATTCCCCAGCGAATCAGATAGGGCCCTAATGTGCTTAACGGTAGAATCTACTTCACTACGCCCTTGTTGTGCACTTAAATTTGTTGACTCTGCTTTTTTCGCAGCCGCTTCAGTATTATGTGAAATATCCTGAATCGTCGCCTGCATTTCGGTGGCTGCCGTTGCAACCATGTCGGCTTCATGTAGTTGCTCTTGCATACCAGAGCTTGTTGCTGCGGTACTTTGTGATAAATGCTCTGTTGCTACATTAAGCGTGTTTAAAGCACCATTAACTTCGTTAATTAAGTTCTTAAAATCGCCTATTAAGCTATTAAAGTCGACCGTCATGGTGGTAATTTCGTCTTTACCAGTTTGCTCTATCATCACGCTCAAATCATTATTACGACGAATATCGTTAATGGTGTGATAAACCCGCTCAATAGGTACAATAATGGAGTGGCTTGTAAAATAAACGAGTGCTAATACAATCACACCTGCAATCACAAATACCAAAATAGCTAAAAATTGAGCCTGCTCTACACTTTGCTCTACTTGTAACTTAGTGTCTTTAACGATTTTAGAAACAATGGCGTCGCTTTTATCTACACTGTCACGCATTACTCCAAGTGCGCCTGACTCAAGATCTAGCCCTAGCTTAGTTTGCGCCTGCACAAGTGTTTGAAATTCGCTTTGGTATATATCAATCAAAGGATTAATTTGTGCTTTATAGTCGCTTGGCAGCTGTGCTGCAGCTACCTGCTGCTTAAATGTATTAATTCCCTCATTAAAACGCCCTAGGTACTTAATATCAAATCTCAGCATGAAATCTTTTTCTGAGCGTCTTAGTTGCAGCATTGACGACAGCAGTTGGTAATTTTGCTGCTCTTTTAATAGTTGCTCAACTTCATGAACCGAGCTTCTAAGCTTGCCATATAACCCGTCGGTCGGGGTTAAACCAATCTCTTTTTGAAGCTTAACAACAGTTTCAAAATCATTATTATAGCTATTTATTAGTTGCTCAAAGCGCTGGACCTGCTCCTGTGCGATACTTTGGTTAGCCATTAACTGTTGTAACTTTTTTACTTTATCACTTAACTGCTCAAAATCCGTTTCAAATGCAGTTAACGCGTCTTCTTGTTTATAAAACAAAAAGTTTTTTTCATGTTTACGCAATGCTAATGCATGTACGTTGAGCTCTTCTGCTAATTGAATAGTCTTGTTTAAGCTCAAGGTTGTACGTGATTCAAAAATAATCACGCATAAAAGGACCACCATTGCTAAACCAACAACGACTGCGTTTAGTTGTAAACGTCGTTTAATTGTTAAGTTTTGTAAAAAATTCATCGCTAACGCCTTTTTTAAATATGCATTTGTATTATAGCTAATAGATCAACAGCGACTAATTAATTTAACTTTTTATTATTGGTAATTCTAAACAGTTTAAATGTGATGGCTATAAGGCGACACTATCCCACAAACCTTTATGTAACGATTGTGTGTTATTCCATTGTTGTTTAACCAACCAATCAATTAAAGGCGCGGGATCGCTGGGGTAATTTATTTGCTTGTTTTGCGGCGCGCTATTCCAATCATCAAGGGCTTGTGGGTTTAAATAGTTCATAACATGCGCCATGCCCATGGCAAATAAAGTTTGTGCATTTGCTGCTTGCTCAAACTGACCATCTAAAGGCTTTAATAGTAACTTTTTACCTAACTTAAGCGCTTCACTGGCAAGCTCAAATCCCGCATTACCAATAACGCCACTTGTGTTTGCTAAGTCGTTTAAAAAGCCAGAACGTGAAGGGGCTCGTAAATGTATATGTCCAAAAGACTGATTGCTGGCATTTGGGTGATAGCAATAAAATTCTTTTTCGGGAAAGTCTTTTAAATAATCAACAACGCTATCTAAGTTTTCGAAAGGTAAATATACCAATACCTTGTTCATTACTGCTACAGGGTTGTCGTGATTATGATGAGCAATAAAAGGCGGTATTATATTATTTGCAAATGGTTGCCAGTGCACGCCTAAGTAGGTAGTCGCTGGTGCATAATGCTTGATAAGTGATTTTCTCAGTACGCCACGACCAAACATAGGTACGTTATCTGACAAAAATGCTGCTTGGTGACTAATGCCAATAACGGGTATACCTGCCCGTTTTGCAGCCCATGCTGTCACAGGCTCAAAGTCGTTAAGTACAAAATCGTACTGTTTTATCTCAAGCGATTTTATATCACTCACCAACTTACAAATTCGCATGTTTTTAAGTGTTTTTAAATTTTTAACTTGCCCATTTTCAGTGCTAAACGACAAACCACGATACGCTTTATAATCTGAGAATTCGTGCATATCAAAGTAATCTTTATTTGCGCGCCCTGAAAACACATAATCAACATCAATACCGAGCTTATTAAAGCAGCTTGCCATAACCCGAGCGCGCGTTATATGACCATTACCGGTACCTTGTACTCCATACAATATTTTCATGCAGGCACCACGAGTGCTAACGCAAATAAACCACAAAAACTACCAATCGTTGCGCCTATTATAATATCAGCAGGAAAGTGCACACCCAATACCACACGAGACATAGCAACGCCGGTAGCCCAACTAAATAGTAGTAATGCATATTCTGGGAAAAAATGGCTTAATATAATTGCCACTAAAAAGGCTGCAGCACTGTGACCCGATGGTAAACTAAATTTATCGCTTGGTACTATATAGGCATTTGTTACTAAGCAGTCGCATGGACGGATCCGAGCAAATCTATTTTTAGCTAGTAGGTAAATAGGTCTTTCTATAGCAAAACCAATTAATATAGTGACAGGCAATAATTGGTGCTGTTCATTATTACTAAGCCACCACACTGCTAAGCATATTAATATATAAAGCCCACCATCACCGCTTTTAGACAAACCAAAGGCCATTGTTTTAAACCACCTCGGTGAATTGCAATTAAACAAAGTTAAAAATAATTGCTCATCTATCTGAGTTACCTTTTTAAGCATATTATTATTCATCACCATCCCTCATCGCATAACATATGAACACCGATTTAGCTTATGTGTTGTAAATAACAATTGAGTGACGCTTTTAATACACTATTATTGCGATTAATGATTTAGCGCTTGTTTTGCCTAAATTTACTGCGATTAAGTCGTTGTTATTGCTTATAAGGAGGGTATACTGAGATATAAATTAATGTACCTTTTGAGGATAAAATAATGGATTACAGCACTTCTGATTTATGCGACCACTTTGCTGACGTGGTTGACGTGCTAGAGCCTATGTTCATCAACTTTGGTGGTCGACACAGCTTTGGTGGCCGCATTAAAACCGTTAAATGTTTTGAAAATAATGAACTCATCCGCGAATTACTTTCTCAAGATGGTACAGACCTAGTACTTCTTATTGATGGTGGCGGCTCAACTCGTCGCGCACTAATCGACATTGAACTGGCTGAGCTAGCACTTGAAAACAACTGGAATGGTATTGTTGTTTACGGCGCAGTACGCCACGTTGATGAGCTTGAAGAGCTTGATTTAGGCATTCAAGCAATTGCTTCAATCCCTGTTGCAGCCGACAGCGAAGGTGCTGGTGAAGATGCTATAGGCGTTAACTTTGCTGGGGTATCATTTTTTGATGACGACTTTATTTATGCTGATAGCACAGGCATTGTTTTATCTGCAGAAGAATTAGAGTTGGAAGTTGTAGAAGTATAACGTGACTTCCCATTTAAAAGTATATGATGAAAGCGCGGTTAGAACACTTTGCTCTACCCGCGCAAATGAGAAAAAAGCATGGCAATCAATGGCCTTGCTCGACACCCAAGTAAACCTGCAACAAGCACTTGTTGACGCTGCTCAATTTGGTATCCGCTATGTACTTCTGGGTATTTGCGAAGATATCGGCCCAAAAGCAAACTTAGGAAATGGTGGTGCAAACGAAGCATGGCCAGCTTTTTTAAAACGCTTTTTAAACCAACCTCACAATCAATTTATTGCCACTCAAAAAGTGCTTTTATTGGGTGAAGTTAATACTGATGATTTAATGGCGCAAAGCAACCAGCTTAATAATCAGCAAGGCCAGCAGTTAACTCAATTACGAGATTTATGCCAACAGCTTGATGAACGCGTAGAGTCGGTATTGAGCCTTATTTTTAAAGCGGGGCTTGAGCCAATCGTTATTGGCGGAGGTCATAATAATTGCTTGGGAATTATCCGTGCCCTGAGTAAGTCAAAAAATACACCTATTAATGCTATCAACTTTGACCCTCATGCCGACTTTAGAGAATGTGAAGGTCGCCATAGCGGCAATGGCTTTCGCTACGCTTATAACGAGCAACATCTAAGTAATTACCACGTTATTGGCTTACATGAGATAAAAAACAATCAAGCAATTATAGATGCAATGAGTGAAGCTAACTTTACGTTTGATAGCTATCAATCAATACAAGTTAAGCGAAAAATTACACTCACACAGGCAATTGAAAACGCATTAAGTAATTTTAACGATTTACCACTGGGTATTGAAGTTGATTTAGATAGTATTACTTACATGCCGGTGAGTGCGTACACATGTTGCGGATTTAGTGTGAATGACACTGAGCACTTTGTGCATTTAGCAGCAAACCATCGCGACTCTAAGTACTTACATTTATGTGAAGCAGCGCCTAGCCAGCACCCTAACGGAGTTGAGGCCGGTGCTGCCCATGTAGGACAAGTGATCAGTGCACTTGTGAATAGCTATCTACAAGCCAAAGAAAACACTTAGCGCTGTTGAACTAATCGCCACTCTTTTAGCCAGCTCATTAAACCAATACTACTTAGCGGGTGACCAAAGTAATAACCTTGGGCAGCATAACCTTTTAAGCTTTTTACAAACTTAAGTTGCTCAAGTGTTTCTACCCCTTCAAAAATCACTTTTGTTTTTTGTTGGTTATGCATTTCAACCATTCCGCTAACTAAACTGCGTATATTGTTTTGATTACTAAAGTCAGCAGTGAGTGAAGGTGAAACCTTAATATACTCTACCGCTAAGCTTGGTAACTTAGAAAGCAGTACCGGGTTATCACCAAGTCCATCAACACATACTTTTAAGCCTATGTTATTAAGCCTTGCGATCATGCCTCTGCCTTTATCATCTAGTCCCGCAAAAATATGCAAAGGGCATTCAACAATTAAATCGCCAGCTTCCAAGTGATGCTCACTTAAAACAACATCAACAAATTCAATAAACTCTTCGTTAAGCATTTCAGGACCAAATACGTTAATGCTAAGCGGTATAGAAATACCTTCTATTCTAAGCGCCATTGCAAGCTCAGCAGCTCTCTCTATTACAAATTTAGCGAGTGGATAACCAAGCCCTGCAATTCTAATGTCGTCGATAAACCTGTTAGCGGATAAAATCCCTTGCTTAGGGTGCTGCCAACGCAGTAGTAATTCTAAAAACTCAATTTGACCGTTTTCGTTACAAATAATAGGCTGAAAATAAAGCTCTAACTCGCTCGAAAAATCAATATTTGCTAATTCCTTTAGTCGCGCTTGTTGCTCTCGCAATTCAATCATCATTTGTTGATGATAAGGCACAACCTTGCGATCTGGGTGGCTATCGAGTGCCAGATATGCGTACGATATTAAATTATCAAAGTTGTTATCTTGCTCATTACAATCAACATAACTCGCTCTCGCTTTTACTTCTACAGTGCAGTTAGCAACATTAAATGGCTTAAGCGTTGCACCCAGTATTTGGTCAATAACTAATTCATGTAAGTGTTTTTGATTCGCGAAACTACAAATAAATGCAAAGTTAAGACCCCCTAAGTGGGCTAGCTTTTCTTGTCCAGTTAAAGTCACTATTTCGTCACTTGAAAGTAGCTCTTTTATTCGATTAGCCGATTGCGCTAACAGTATATCGCCAAAGTCGCGTCCAATATGCTGGTTAACTTGCTCAAAGCCTTCAAGGCGAATAACGATTAACGCTGCGCTTATTTGTTTGTTGTCGCACCATGTATAGTAACCTTGACGTAACTGTTTTCTATCTGCAAAAACTGAAAGCGGAGACTCTTCAACAAATGCATCACCTTCAGGTTCTGGCTCTATAACGACTTCTATTTCAGCACTTTCATCATTTAAAAAACCTACAATAGCTAATAATAATATTGCTAACACAACCCAAAATAGCGGAACTTCCAATAATAAATGAGCTGAAAATAGAACAACAAATAAAAGACCAGCCATTGAGCTGGTAATTATCATGCTCCAATTATTTCGCTCAAATGCTTGCCATAAGTGAAAACAAAACCCAAAGGCTAGTAAAATAGCAAGCCAAGCCGCACCGCTGCTTAAGATAGCTAAACCAACAGCAGCTGTGCATAAATAACTAAGTTTAATACTGGTATTTTTAACAGCAAATAAAGTGGCGATCATCGCCATTAATAGTGCACCACTAAAAAATATTGGGAAATTACTGTCGGTTAGTATGTTCAAATTAACGGCATCCGTATTCGCTAAAAAAGTTTAAACCAAGTTATATGTGGGTAAAAATAATACAAACTAATTAATTCTACCCAAAATCCATAAATTTAACAGTTTATTTACGCCAAATTGGTAACTTAATTGTGATGGATGACTTATTTGCCAATGCGCAATATCAGCTCTTGCGCCAACCTTTAAAATACCACGGTCGTCTAAACCTAGTGCTTTAGCTGCATTTCGAGTAACACCAGCTAATGCTTGCTCAGGTGTTAATCTAAACAATGTGCATGCCATGTTCATCATCAAGTGCACTGAGCACAGCGGTGAAGTACCTGGATTAAAGTCACTCGCAATAGCTATCGGTACTTTATATTGATTAAGTAATTCAATAGGTGGGAATTTAGTTTCTCTTAAAAAATAAAATGCGCCTGGCAATAACACCGCTACCGTCCCAGCGTCTGCCATGGCTTTTACACCCTCTTCATCTAGATGCTCAATATGATCAGCCGAAAGGCCATTAAACTGCGCCACCAGCTTAGCACCCTGTTGATTAGATAACTGCTCAGCATGGCATTTTACTGGGAGGTTATGCTTTTTAGCCGCCTGGAAAACACGTTTGGTTTGCGAATAACTAAACCCAACATTTTCACAAAATACATCGACTGCATCAGCAAGATTATTAGCTACTACCTGATCAAGCATGTCAGTACACACTAAATCAATATATTCATCAGCACGGCCTTTGTATTCAGGCGGTAGAGCATGCGCCCCTAAAAAAGTAGTTTTAATATCAATAGGGTGATGTTCACCTAATAAACGAGCGACTTCTAATATTTTTATCTCGTTTTCAGTATCTAGCCCATAACCAGACTTTATTTCAACGGTGGTTACACCTTCTTTTAACAACGTATTTAAGCGATCTTTTGCATCTACAAACAATTGTTCACGGTCGGCTGCTCTTGTGGCTTTAACCGTACTTGCTATGCCACCGCCTTGTGCTGCGATTTGCTCATAGCTTACGCCTTGCAAACGCTGTTCAAACTCTTGCGATCTTGAACCTGCAAATACTAAGTGAGTATGGCAATCTACTAAGCCCGGCGTTAACCACTGTCCTTTTACACTCAATGTCGGCGTTGCAAACACATCAAAACTAGGCAATGTTGATTGCTCTCCAATCCACGCAATTTTACCATTTTTAATGGCTATAGCAGCATTTTCGATTGCGCCATAAGGGGCATTTATATTGCTATCCATAGTGGCAATATTGGCATCAGTTAAAAGTAAGTCGATTTCTTCTAACTCATAATTTTGTGTTGTGCTTTGCATTTTTTAGCCCTTTTTACGCCGCGAGTGATGAAAATATAGTCTAACAACCCATCTTGTATATACAAGGTAATTGTGTCATCTTATTTATATAGTTTATTTTTAATGTAACCATAAATTTAATGATGACACCTAAATTTGCGCAAATAAAACAATTCATTGTTGATAAAATACGCAGCGGTACGTGGCAAGAAAACCAACGTGTTCCCTCTGAAAACGAACTAAGTAGTCAATTTAGTGTAAGCAGGATGACAGCCCGCAGAGCACTAAGCGAATTAACTGAGGCAGGTATTTTAACCCGCAGCCAAGGGTTAGGTACATTTGTAGCTACATTTAAATCGCAGTCATCGTTACTTGAAATAAAAAATATTGCTGATGAAGTAAAAGAGCGTAACGGCAACTACACCTGTAGTGTACTCATACTCGAATCAATAAATGCAGTAGCACCTATTGCCATTGCACTTGGTGTTGAGGTTGACAGTGTTGTATATCGAAGTGTACTTGTGCATAACGAAAATGACAGCCCTTTGCAGCTAGAAGAGCGTTTTGTAAATCCTGCCCTTGCGACTGGCTACTTACAACAAGACTTCAGCACGCTTACACCACATGAATATCTATCTAGTGTTGCCCCACTTACCCAAGCAAGGCATACAGTAGAGGCCATTATGCCAAACAGCGAAATGTGCCAATGGTTAAATTTATATAATGAAGAGCCATGCTTACAAGTGATCCGACGCACCTGGTCTGTTAAAGGCATTGTAAGCTTTGCGCGCCTTGTATCACCTGGCAGTAAATATCGCTTAGGCGGCCACTTAACATTTAAAAAATAACAAACAATAGCGCTTACTGCGCTTTTTTTATAACAAATCACCTTGTATATACAACAGGAGCAAAACATGAACAACCGACTCGACACAAGTCGCGTAATACGTGCACCTCATGGAGATAAAATAAGTGCTAAAAGCTGGCAAACAGAAGCTGCTAAGCGCATGCTAATGAATAACTTAGACCCTGACGTTGCAGAGCATCCTCATGCACTTGTTGTATATGGTGGTATTGGCCGAGCAGCTCGTGATTGGCCAAGTTATGACAAAATTATAGAAACCCTCGATAGACTCGAAAGCGACGAAACCCTGCTTGTACAATCAGGAAAACCCGTTGGTGTATTTAAAACCCACAGTAATGCTCCTCGCGTGCTTATTGCTAACTCAAATCTTGTTCCACACTGGGCAAATTGGGAGCACTTTAACGAGCTCGATAAAAAAGGCTTGATGATGTACGGGCAAATGACGGCGGGTTCTTGGATCTATATTGGCTCGCAAGGCATAGTACAAGGAACTTACGAAACCTTTGTAGCTATGGCAAAGCAACATTTTGCAGGTAGCGCTAGTGGTAAATGGGTATTAACAGGTGGTCTTGGTGGTATGGGCGGTGCGCAACCACTTGCAGCTACAATGGCTGGGTTTAGTGCACTGGTTGTTGAATGTGATGAAAGCCGTATCGATTTTCGTATAAAAACAGGCTACGTTGATGTAAAAGCAACAAGTCTTGAACACGCACTGCAATTAATAACCGATGCATGTGTTAAAGGTAAAGCCCTCTCAGTGGGTTTACTAGGTAACGCTGCCGATGTATTTAGTACACTGGTTAAAACAGGCATTACCCCTGATGTAGTCACAGATCAAACATCTGCTCACGATCCATTAAATGGTTACTTACCACAAGGCTGGACAATGGAGTACGCAGCAAAAATGCGTGAGCAAGATCCAAAAGCCGTAGTAAAAGCCGCTAAACAATCAATGGCAGTCCAAGTTAAAGCTATGCTAGCACTACAAAAAGCCGGTGCCGCCACTACTGATTACGGTAATAATATTCGTCAAATGGCGTTTGATGAGGGTGTTACCAACGCGTTTGATTTTCCTGGATTTGTGCCTGCATATATTCGCCCTTTATTTTGTGAAGGGATTGGACCATTTAGATGGGTAGCATTATCAGGCGACCCTGAAGATATATATAAAACCGACGCTAAAGTAAAAGAGCTTATTCCTGATGATGCACATTTACATAACTGGCTTGATATGGCGCGGGAACGCATACAATTCCAAGGTTTACCTGCACGCATTTGCTGGGTTGGCCTAAAAGATAGAGCACGCCTTGCACTGGCCTTTAACGAAATGGTTAAAAATGGCGAACTTAAAGCCCCTATAGTTATTGGTCGCGATCACCTCGACTCTGGCTCAGTTGCCAGCCCTAACCGCGAAACAGAAAGCATGAAAGATGGCTCAGATGCAGTATCAGATTGGCCATTACTCAACGCACTGCTTAATACCGCAAGTGGCGCTACTTGGGTGTCGCTTCATCATGGTGGCGGTGTAGGCATGGGATTTAGTCAGCACTCTGGTGTAGTTATTGTTGCCGATGGTACTGATGAAGCTAAAGAGCGTATTGCTCGCGTACTGTGGAACGACCCTGCAACAGGTGTAATGCGCCATGCTGATGCCGGATACGACATAGCAAAAAACTGCGCTAAAGAACAAAATTTAGACCTACCTATGTTAAACGAGGAATGATCATGTTCGAACTTACTCTCACACCCGGATCACTTGATTTAAACACACTAAGAAAAATTAATAATTCACCGGTAAAGTTAAGCCTTGCAAAGCATGCCGAGTCGCAAATAGCAGCCAGCGCGCAAACCGTTCAAAATGTTATTAATGAACACCGCACTGTATACGGAATTAACACCGGCTTTGGATTATTAGCCAATACTAAAATTGCCGACGACCAACTTGAATTATTACAGCGCTCCATTGTGCTTTCACACGCTGCGGGTATTGGCGAATACATGGATGACAGCACAGTAAGGTTAATGATCACCTTAAAAGTAAACTCGCTTTCACGTGGCTATTCGGGCATTCGCCTGCAAGTAATCCAATTTTTTATGCAGCTGCTTAGTAGCGAAGTATATCCATGCGTGCCTAAAAAAGGCTCCGTGGGGGCATCGGGAGATTTAGCCCCTCTTGCGCATATGTGTCTACCTTTATTAGCTGAAGGTCAAATGCGACATAAAGGAGAAATAATTAGCGCAGCACAAGGGTTAAAAATAGCGGGACTTGAACCCCTTACCCTTGCAGCCAAAGAAGGCTTAGCATTATTAAATGGCACACAAGCGTCGACTGCGTTTGCACTACAAGGCCTATTTAGAAGCGAGAACCTATATGCACAAAGCTGCGTTATCGGATCAATAAGCATAGAAGCTGCAATGGGCAGTCGCGCGCCATTTGATGCACGTATTCATGAAATTCGCGGACAGCGCGGACAAATAGACACCGCTCAAGTATTTAGAGAGCTACTCGATACGCACTCTCAAATTAGTAGTTCCCACGCCAATTGTGAAAAAGTACAAGATCCATACTGCCTTCGCTGCCAGCCTCAAGTGCTAGGTGCTTGCCTAACTCAGATACGGCAAGCCGCAGAAGTATTGCTATGCGAGTCGAACGGTGTAACCGATAATCCGCTAGTTTTTGCCGATGTAGGCGACATAATATCGGGAGGAAACTTTCATGCAGAGCCCGTTGCGATGGCCGCTGACAACTTAGCAATCGCAATTGCCGAAATTGGCGCATTAGCAGAAAGGCGAATTGCATTACTTATCGATTCAAACCTATCCAAATTACCGCCATTTTTAGTTGAAAACGGCGGGGTAAATTCTGGATTTATGATTGCCCAAGTTACCGCAGCAGCGCTTGCATCAGAAAACAAATCATTAGCGCATCCGGCTTCGGTTGATAGCTTGCCTACATCTGCAAATCAAGAAGATCATGTTTCTATGGCAACCTTTGCAGCAAGGCGCTTAGATGAAATGGCCAATAATACCCAAGGTGTTTTGGCAATAGAATGGTTAGCATCGGTTCAAGGGCTAGAATTTAGAAAGCCGCTTGAACCATCAGATAAAGTGCAAAGCGCTAAAGCATTGTTACGCGAGCATGTAAGTTATTATGATAAAGACCGCTACTTTGCTCCCGATATCGAAGCTGCTAATACATTACTAAGTGAAGGTAAGCTATGCGACTTTATAGAGAGCAGTCCCCTGCCTTCAGCATATTAAATACCGTGCTGATAGCTAAACCCTAAGGCTTCAATGGCTGAGCCTAATATTTTTCGCTCAGCCGAATCAGTTCCTGTAAACGTTGGCATTTCACCACCATGTTGCTGACACTTCATCGCGTAGTATTCAGCTTTTGTGGGGTGCGCAGGATTAACCACATTATAAATATTTTGCCCTACTTGCCAGTGCTCTATCACCGCAAAAATAGCATTAATTACATCTTGTTGATGCGCCATATTTACCACTTGCTCACTTGATGTATTGAGCTCTTTACCTGCCACAAAACGCCCCGGTTCTCTATTAGGCCCTAGTAAGCCAGCTAAACGAAGTATTTTGCCATCTTGTTCAAGCACTAGCTCTTCAGCTTCGTAAAGCTTTATTTGGCGCTCGTTTGTGCATGAAATATCGCTACTTTCACTATATACACCAGGCTCTTGATCGTACACCCCGGTTGATGAGCACAATAAAAAGCCCTTTGCGTTTAGCTCCTTTGAAAGCTTAAGCGCTGCGGTGAGTGTTTCAGGATAATTACTTTCACTGTGCCTGCTACGTGGTGGAATAGCACATACCCAATAAGCACCTTGTAAATCAACTTGATGCCTTAATTGTCCATCTTCAAGTGTAAACTGACGCTCAAAGTCAAACTCGTGTATATCTGTTCTATGCGTTCCTTGTACTTGCCAGTCAGCTTTTTGTGCACTTACGCATAAAGCATGTCCTAACCAGCCTGCACCTAATACTACTAATTTATTACTTTTATTTGTCATTTTTGTATAAGCCTTTATTTTAAACGCATAATTAGTTCTTTCTATCTAACTTTATAGAGATTTTAAGTAAGATATGATTAGATATAATTTCATAAATAATAAAAATATGTGTACTCATGCTAAATAATTTATCATTACGGAAGAAAATATTATTATTGATTGGTGGAACAATTACCGTTTTACTAATTATCGCCTCAACATTTTTTGTTAAACACATTGCCAATCTCTCTAGAGAAAACATAGAAAACGAAGCACAAAGTTATCTACAGACCGAGCAACTTTCAATGCAAAGTTACTTCGCGATGTACGGTAAAATGGTATCAACCTTTGTTAATAACCCACATTTAATCAACTTTTTTGAAAATTGGGATACACGCGATCAAGCACTCGAAAGCGCGCCAGGTTACAACGAAGTAAACCAAGACTTTGTGCGTTTAAGCTCAAATGACGAAAACATTTTATCGGCCTTTTTTGCCTCAGCAACCACCGGTGAATACTTTAAAGAAAACGAGCGTACAAGTCACTACAACGGCCAGCCTTATTACGCTTACAAGCGTGGGTGGTGGCAAGAAGCCATGCAAGTTAACAAGCTTTACGTAGGTCCAATCTCTGTTGATTTAACCACAGGCGTAGCATCCGCAGTAGTACAACAACCTGTTTATAACGCTCAGCGAAAACTCATTGGTATGGGCGGTGTTGATTTACAATTAAACAAAATTAACGACATGGTCGAAAATATTCGCTTTAACGGCCAAGGTTATGGATTTTTACTCGATGGTAATCAAAAAGTAGTTCATTTTTCAAAGGCCACTGGGCATAAACTTTCAATTACAGATGAAGGTGCAAACGGTAAAGAAGGGCTCGATGCGCTTGAGCAACAATTTACAAATACAGCAGGCTTTAAAGAGTTAAATACACAAATGCGAAATAACCTTGAAGGCAGCCAAATGGTTACTTTTAAAGGTGAGCAGTTTTATGTGGTTTACCATCGTCTGCAGCTAGAGCAGCCTTATATAGATTGGTATGTAGGTCTACTTATCCCAACTACTATGATTGAAGAGCCCGTAAATGCTGCAGTAACCGCTACAACAACGGCGGTAATTATTATCTTAATCATTATATTAGCCATGATTTTATGGGCTACCCACATGATTTCAAAACCCATTACAACGCTTACGCACATTATGCGTGATATAGCATCGGGCGAAGGCGATCTTACTCAAAAAATTTATATTAATAGTCAAGATGAAGTGGGACAGCTGGCCAACCACATGAACACTTTTATTGATAAGTTGCACGCCATGATGCTTGATACCGCAGCGCAAGCAGAACAACTAAGTAATGCAGCGGCCCAGCTAAGAAGTGTTTCTGAGAAAACAAATTCTGAAATTCAGCAAGAGAAGCAGCAAGTTGATAGCGTGAGCGCAGCGGTAACTGAAATGGCGACTACTGTGCTTGAAATATCACGTAACGCACAACACACAAATAACGCAGCTGAAGAAGTACAAGCAATTACAGCTGAAGGAGCTAGCCGTTCTACACAGGCGCAAACAGTAATGACTGAACTGGCATTACATATTGGCGAAGCATCTAAAGTGGTTGCAGGTCTTGAGCAAGAAAGTAATAACATTGGTGCATTAGTCGATGTAATTAATTCCATTGCTGATCAAACCAACTTACTTGCACTTAATGCGGCTATAGAGGCTGCTCGTGCCGGTGAACACGGTAGAGGCTTTGCCGTTGTTGCTGATGAAGTACGTTCACTAGCAAGTCGCACACAAGAATCAACAGACGATATTCGAAATATGATTTCGCGCTTGCAGCAAATAGCTCAACAAGCCTCAGTAATGATGCAACAAGGACAAGATCAAACCGAGGGCTCAGTGCTTCAAACTAAAGAAGTGCTTAGCTCACTTCACAATATTGCGCAGTCGGTTACTAAAGTACAAGACCAAAGTCATCAAATAGCCACATCTACCGAGGAGCAAACTGTTGTTGCTGAAGATATTAATACGAGCCTTTCGGCAATTAATAACTTAGTGAACAGTACCGCTGACCATGCGCACACCCTCGCTGACGAAGCTCGTGACTTAAGTGATTTAGCTGCGGCGCTTAACAAAACGGTTAATCAATTTAAATTATAAAACATGTATTTAATAGTTGTGTTTAAGCGTAAAACTTAAGCGCAACTATAACCCTTGTTTTTAATTTATTTAGCACCATATCTTTACAGTTCGCTGCTATTTTTACTGTAATTGAGTAATACAAAGTGATTTTTACGAACCAGATCAAATTTTTCGATTTTATACACCGATCTTTTTATTGAGATAGTTTGTTGTTTGGCAGAGTCTGGTATAGTAGCGCACGTAATAAACAGTGCTTTTTGAACGGTTTAATACAAAATTGCTAATTAATATGTTCTAAGTGTTACTTAAAAGCACATATTAATTACCAATTGTTAAAAATGGGTTAGCCGATACTCGGCTGACAAAGAATACATTGTAACGGTTTTATCATGATATCTAATTTATTTACCAAGCTTTTTGGTAGTCGCAATGACCGCACTATTAAAAACTTAAGAAAGACGGTCGCGCTAATCAATGCGCTAGAAACGCAACTTGAAGCGCTTTCTGATGAAGATTTAAGAGCTAAAACAGCTGAGTTTAGAGAACGTTACGATAACGGACAAAGCCTTGACGACATTCTACCAGAGGCTTTTGCTGTGGTACGTGAAGCGTCAAAGCGTGTAAATGGCATGCGTCATTTCGACGTGCAGTTATTAGGTGGTATGGTTTTACATCAAGGTCGCATTGCAGAAATGCGTACCGGTGAAGGTAAAACACTTACAGCTACTCTACCAGCTTATCTAAACGGCTTAACAGGCAAAGGTGTTCACGTAATTACCGTGAATGACTACCTTGCTAAACGTGATGCTGAAACCAACCGTGCGTTATTTGAATTTTTAGGCCTTACAGTAGGCTGTAACGTACCAGGTATGATGCCGCAGCAAAAGAAGCTCGCTTATACTGCCGACATTACATACGGTACTAATAACGAATTTGGTTTTGACTACCTTCGTGACAACATGGCTTTTAGCATTGATGAACGAGTTCAACGTCCATTATTCTATGCTGTAGTCGATGAAGTGGATTCAATCTTAATAGATGAAGCTCGTACCCCGCTGATTATTTCAGGCCCAGCTGAGGATAGCTCTGAGCTATACACTGAAATAAACACCATCGTTCCTTTACTTGAGCTTCAAGAAAAAGAAGACGAAGAAGGTATTGAAGGCGATGGCGATTACACGATTGATGAAAAGTCTAAGCAAGTTCATTTAACAGAACGTGGTCAAATTAAAGTAGAAGAGCTACTTACTGAGCGCGGCTTAATTGAAGAAGGCGATTCGCTTTATTCAGCAGCAAGCATTACGCTACTAAGCCATGTTTATGCCGCCCTTCGTGCTCATAAGCTATACCAAAAAGATGTTGATTACGTTGTAAAAGAAAACGAAGTAATTATTATCGATGAGCATACTGGTCGTTCAATGGAAGGTCGTCGTTGGTCAGAAGGTTTACACCAAGCTGTTGAAGCAAAAGAAGGTGTAAAAATTCAAAACGAGAACCAAACACTTGCCTCTATTACGTTCCAAAACTACTTCCGTTTATACGAAACGTTAGCAGGTATGACTGGTACAGCCGATACTGAAGCATTTGAATTTCAGTCAATCTACGGCCTTGATACCGTTGTTATGCCAACTAATAAGCCGATGATTCGTGATGATCGCGCCGATTTAGTTTACCTAACGCAAGAAGAAAAATACGAAGCTATTTTAATTGATATTAAAGACTGCCAAGACCGTGGACAACCGGTGCTTGTTGGTACTATTTCAATTGAAAGCTCTGAGTATTTATCGCAGTTTTTACGCAAAGAAAAAATTAAGCACAATGTACTTAATGCTAAATTTCATGCGCAAGAAGCTGACATCGTTTCAGATGCTGGCCTACCAGGAACAGTAACAATTGCAACAAACATGGCCGGTCGTGGTACCGATATCGTGTTAGGTGGTAACTGGAACAGTGAAGTTGAAAAACTTGAAAACCCAACTGATGAGCAAATTGCTGAAATTAAAGCAGCTTGGAAAATTCGCCATGATGCAGTAATTGATGCCGGCGGTTTACATATCATTGGTACTGAACGTCACGAATCTCGTCGTATAGACAACCAATTACGTGGTCGTTCTGGTCGTCAAGGTGATGCTGGTTCAAGCCGTTTTTACTTATCGATGGACGATGCGCTAATGCGTATATTTGCCGGTGAGCGCATGACTAACATGATGCGTAAATTAGGCATGCAACGCGGTGAAGCAATTGAACATCCATGGGTTAACCGTGCGATTGAAAATGCACAGCGTAAAGTAGAAGCACGTAACTTCGACGTTCGTAAGCAACTACTTGAGTACGATGATGTAGCAAACGATCAACGTCGTGTTGTTTACTCTCAGCGTAACGAACTACTTGAAGAAGGCGATATTTCAGAAACTATTACTGCAATTCGTGGTGACGTACTTAGCAATACAATTGATCAGTACATTGCACCGCAAAGCCTTGCTGAAATGTGGGACATTCCTGGCCTTGAAGAGCGTTTAAAACAAGACTTCTTAATTGAGTTACCTATTACTCAGTGGTTAGCAGATGACAATAAACTATACGAAGAAAAGCTTCGTGAGCGTATTGAGCAGGCGGTTGAGCAGTCATACAAGCAAAAAGAAGAGCAAGTTGGCGATTCTGTATTACGTCAATTCGAAAAAGCGATTATGCTTCAGAGCCTTGATCAGCATTGGAAAGATCACCTTGCTGCAATGGATCATTTACGCCAAGGTATTCATTTACGTGGTTACGCGCAAAAGAATCCTAAGCAAGAGTACAAGCGTGAATCGTTTGAGCTGTTCTCCGAAATGCTTGAAAACTTGAAAGTAGATGTTGTAAGCATTCTAAGTAAAGTACAAGTACGCGCAGAAGAAGATGTTGAAAAAGTAGAAGAGCAACACCGTAAAAGTGAAAATGCTCCTCGCGAATACCAACATGAAGAAGCTGAGCACGTAGGTGGCGAAGCGCCAGAAACAGCGACAGTAATGGCTCGTACAGAACCAAAAGTAGGTCGTAATGACCCTTGTCCTTGTAAATCAGGTCAAAAATTCAAACAGTGTTGCGGTAAATTAAAGTAACCCAATATTGTCAGTAGCTTATTAAAAAGCGGCGCTAGCGTCGCTTTTTTTTATGGAGTTTTAAAGTAATGACTATAGAAATTGTACATGTAGCTGTTGGTGTTATTAAGAAAAATAACGCTATATTCATTTGTAAACGTGCAGATGAACAACATCAAGGCGGTTTATGGGAATTTCCTGGTGGTAAAGTTGAAGCTGGAGAAAGTGTGTTTGTTGCACTTAAACGCGAGCTTATTGAAGAAGTTGGACTAACCATTCACAGCTCTAGCCAATTGATGGTGATTGAACATGACTACGGCGATAAATGCGTTAAATTAGATGTACACGTAGTAAGTAACTTTAGCGGTGAAGCACATGGCGCTGAAGGGCAACCTAGCGAATGGGTAGCAATTACTGAATTAGAAAATTATGATTTTCCTGAAGCGAATGCTGAAATTATCGAAAAAATAGTTGCCCGATACGCATAAAAAAAGGGCATAAGTGAGCACAATGAATATCTCAATACAAAATAAGCTAAGCGAACTGTTAGCACTGCCCCCTGAGTTAACTCAAGTTAGTGCGATTGGTAGCGGTCATATAAATAGTACATGGCTACTTACAAGTATTGATAAACAATTTATTGTGCAAAAACTTAATACTGAGGTATTTAAAAACCCTGCTCAGTTAGTGAGTAATGCAAAACTGATTGAGCAGCATTTAAATGCTAAACAACTGCAAAATAATTACCCGCTTGAAATAATCAAACATATAGCTACACAAAACGATGAACACTTAATAAAAATTGATAATGCGTATTATCGCGTCCTTAACTATATTAGTGATAGCTACAGCGAAGACGTTGTTAAAAATACCCAGCAGAGCGAGCAAGCGGCTTACGCCTTTGGCGTATTTGCTCATGCATTACAAGATTTTGATGCGCAACAGCTGCACACTGTAATTCCTGATTTTCATAACTTAGCGATGCGCTTTGAGCAATTAGATACCGCAATCACTAACAACGTAGTTAATAGAGTAAAGCACTGCGCTGACGAAATAGAATATTGCTTAACGCAGCAGCATTTAATTACTGAGCTTAGTCAGGTAGCTAAACACATACCGCTTAGAGTGTGTCATAACGATACAAAAATAAATAATATGCTGTTTTGTAATACAACTCACAAAGCAAAAGCAGTTATTGATTTAGACACCTGCATGGCAGGATTTTGGCTTTATGACTTTGGCGACATGGTACGTACATTTTGCTCCCCCGAAGCCGAGGATTCAACAAACTTACACAACGTTGTTATTCGAAAAGATATATTTTCAGCCATTGTAAAAGGCTATGTAACGCCATTAAAAAATAGCATGAGTATACTAGAGCAAGAAAGCTTATTATTAGGCGCTAAAATAATGCCGCTCATGTTAAGTGTGCGCTTTTTAACTGATTACTTAAATAACGATGTGTACTTTAAAGTATCTCATGCAGAGCATAATTTAGAGCGAGCACAAAACCAACTCGCGCTTTATAAAAACATACTGAGTAACGAAGAATGGATGCACGCGTGCTTAGTCGATAAACAAATTCAAGATACAAAAAAACCAGTAAGCTAAAAACTTACTGGTTTTTTGTTATTTATAGCAATGCAATTACCAGATTTTTACGCGATCTTCTGGTTTGATATACATTTTATCACCTTCTTTTACGTCAAACGCTTCGTAAAACTCAGGCATGTTCGACAAGATACCGATTACACGGTAGTGGCTTGGTGAATGAGGGTCTGTTAATAAACGATTACGTAACTCTTCATCGCGGTAGTTACGACGCCAGATTTGTGACCAACCCATAAAGAAGCGTTGATCGCCTGTGTAACCATCTATCACGGGTGCTTTTTTATCACCTAAAGATAGCATATACGCTTTATGCGCAACGGTTAAACCACCTAAGTCACCAATGTTTTCGCCAAGCGTTAGCTCACCATTAACACTTGCATCTTCAAATGGTTTATATTCGTTATACTGTGCAACTAAAGCCGCTGTACGCTCTTCAAATTGCTTAAGGTCAGTCTCACTCCACCAGTTACGTAAGTTACCGTCACCGTCGTATTTAGCACCTTGGTCGTCAAAACCGTGGCCAAGCTCATGCCCAATTACCGCGCCAATTGCGCCGTAGTTTACAGCATCATCCGCTTCTAAATTAAAGAATGGTGGTTGTAATATAGCGGCTGGAAATACAATTTCATTGTTTACTGGGTTGTAATACGCATTTACCGTTTGCGGAGTCATGTGCCATTCAGAGCGATCAACTGGTTTACCCAATTTAGCAATCATATCTGCGTATGCCCATTCGCTATAACGGATGTAATTACCTACTAGCTCATCTGAGTTAATCTCTAGCTCTGAGTAATCTTTCCACGTGTCTGGGTAACCAATCTTAGGCGTAAATTTATCTAATTTTTCTTTCGCTGCAAGCTTTGTTTCAGGGCTCATCCACTCAAGATTTTCGATAGCAACGCCATAACCTTTAATTACGTTATCAACTAACTCTTCCATGCGTGCTTTAGCTTCTGGGGGGAAGTTATCTTTAACGTATACCTTACCTAAAATCTCACCTAGTACACTGTTAGATGCATCAACCGCTTGCTTCCAAAGAGGTGCTTGTTCTTCTACGCCACGAAGTGTTGTGCTGTAAAAGTCAAAGTTAAGGTTAACTAAATCTTCGCTAAGTAGCTCTGCATAACCACTTACAAAATGAAATTTTAAGTAGTTTTTCCACGTCGCTAAATCAGTATCTTTATAAATAGTAGCAAGTGCTTCTAAGTAGCTTGGTTGACGTACAATAATATCACTTGCACTCACACCTGCATCTTTAAAGAATGCAGCTAAATCAAGCTCCCCCATCAACTTGCTTGCGTCTGCTACTGTCATCTTGTTGTAAGATTTAGTTGCGTCACGGCTTTGCACACGGCTCCATTGAGCATCAGCTAGTGTTTTTTCAAATGCAAGTACGCTCTTGGCAGCTTCTGCTGCATTTTTAACGCCTGATTTTGCTAAAACATCTGTGATGTATTGCTCGTAAGAAGCGCGAATTTTAGTGAATTTTTCGTCATCGTTTAAGTAATAATCACGATCTGGTAAACCAAGACCCGACTGAGATAAATACAATGCATACTCGCTCGAGTTTTTAGCATCGTTATTTACAAACCAACCAAACGGTAAAGTACCGCCTTGTTTTTGAATTTTAGCCATTAAACCCACTAAGTCAGCTTTAGATTTAACGCTATCAATTGTATCTAATGACGGTTGTAATGGCGTAATACCTAGCTCATTACGCGCAGATTGATTCATGTAGCTTTTATAAAATGCGCCAATTTTATACTCATCACTGCCTTTTTTAGCGGCCTTATTCGCGGCTGCGTTTTCAAGGGCAATTTTCATCGCTTTTTGTGACTCATCATATAGCTGCGAAAAAGAACCGTAGTTAGACTTATCACCTGGTATTTCAGTTTTTGCTAACCACTGTCCATTTACATGATAATAAAAATCGTCTTGTGCGCGTACTGAACTATCCATATTCGCTAGTTCAATACCAAGCTCTAGTGGCTTTTCAGCGGGTGCTGTTACTACAGGAGTGTCGGTTACTTTAGCTTCTTGTTGTTTTTCACCACAACCTACTAGACCAAGTGCAAGCGCTATGCTCGCAGCGGCCATTGTTACTTTATTCATAATGATTCCGTTTGTTAGTTAGAATTAAATCATACCAATCTGCTTATGTATGGGGTCTAATTAACGTTAAGAAAATTACGCTAGAACTAAGCAAAAGTTTTTGTATCTAGTTGTTCTAAATAAAAAATTTTTAACGACGTTATAGTGCAATTTAATTCGTTAAATTGATCAAAGATTTATGCAGGTTGGTATCACATACCAACTCCATTAAATTCTTGAATATAGCAGGAGTAAAAATAGCACTGCCTGTACGCTTTTACTTAATGGAATGGGTATCAAGGGAGCTTTAAATAATAAAGCACACCACGCAGTATCATAAACCTCATTAGACCAACAATAAAATGGAATATGTAACAAAGTATTTTGAATGCGGTGAGCTGCAAAAATAGCCCTACCAATAACAATATAGCGGGTGGCTAAGGCTAACTTTTATTCTTCCCGTGGAGCGCTAAACGCTCTAGTTTTTCTTTTAATGAAGGGGGGGCAGAAGCCGCTATCGCATTTAAGTAATTAGCGGTTTGCTCACTCATTTTACGTGAGTTGGTAACTGTAGGGCTGCCCGATTTATTAGCGGTACTTAATCGCTGAGTTGCTTGAGGGTTTGCAGTTATTTTTATTTGCCCGAGCTCTGCCATTCCAGCTGCTCTAAAGTGTGAAAGCATATCCATTTTTAAATAATTAAGCCTAAGCGCGATAGGCGCAGATACCGCCTCTATCATTAGCGTGCCGTCTCGGTAATTACTAACTCGGCATTTATCACCCAATTTAGGGCCTAAAAAATCTTTTAATAAGGTTTGCTGTGTATCAAGTGCTTGGCTTTTGCCTGCATAAGCCGATAAACGATTATTTAACCCCGCCATAATATCGGTTAGCGGTTTTGGTGCATATCTATCTTTAGCCATTTTACACCTCGTAAAAACTCACTTAGACCCAGAGATAATACTCTGGGTCTAAGTATACACTGCGTATTAATACTACGCGCCGGCTATTTGCATTTGCTCTATTAGTACTGAGCCTGTTTGAATACCACCACGGCGTTCTATATCACCACCAATGGCAGAAATACCTTTAAACATGTCTTTTAAATTACCAGCAATAGTAATTTCACTTACCGGATATTGAATTTCACCATTTTCAACCCAAAAACCTGCAGCACCACGAGAGTAGTCACCCGTTACGGTATTTACGCCCTGCCCCATTAGCTCTGTAACTAATAAGCCAGTACCCATGGTTTTTAATAGTGCAGTTAAATCGTTATGAGTTTGTTCAACAAGCCAGTTATGTATACCGCCAGCATGTCCTGTTGGGGTCATGTTCATTTTACGCGCAGCATAACTTGCTAATAAATAAGTTTGTAACTCGCCGCCTTGAATTATTTCTCTATCGAATGTTTTAACACCTTCGCTATCAAACGGTGACGATGCCAACCCTTTTAAAATATGTGGGCGCTCAGCAATATTCACACAATTACTAAATACCTGAGTGCCTAAGCTATCAAGTAAAAAACTTGATTTACGATAAAGCGCGCCACCACCAATTGCCGACACCAAGTGACCAAACAATGAATTTGCAATATCTGCTCTAAAAATAACAGGCACTTTCATTGTGCCTAACTTTTGGCTGTTTAATTTAGCTAAGGTTTCAGCTGCCGCTTCAAGACCCACTGCCGCAGCATCATTTAAACCAGCCTGATCGCGAGCAACTGTATAAGCAGAGTCGCGCTGCATGTGTTCGCCATCTTTACCTATTACCATAGTACTAATACTATGACGAGTGCGCGGAAAACCTGCAATTAAACCGTGGCTGTTACCATAAACACGTAATCCCTGATGCGATGAAAAACTCGCACCATCAGAGTTAACAATACGCTCGTCCGCATTTAATGCAGCTTGCTCAGCAGCATGACAAAGCTCAATGCCTTCCTCAGGACTTACATCCCAAGGATGATATAAATCTAAATCTTTAGGATTAAATTCAAGTAACTCTTTATCAGCAACGCCGTTAAATGGATCATCAGATGTAAATTTGGCTATATCAATCGCTTTTTCGACTACCGTGCGCAATGTTTTTGGATTTAAATCAGCCGTTGACGCCGAGCCTTTATTATTACCAACATATACACTAATGCCTAAGCCGCCGTCTTGGTTGAACTCAATGGTTTCTACTTCACCCATTCGTGTACTAACCGATAAACCAGACGTGCTAGACATCGCAGCTTCTGCAGCTGTAGCGCCTAATTTTTTAGCATGTTCGAGTACTTCTGCTACCGCATCTTTAACTTGCGATATTTGAGAATAAATTGGATCGTTTTGTTGGCTTTTCATAAATTAAGTCCTGAGCCTTAGAGGCATAATGCACGCATTTCTTATATTTAAATGCTAACACACTCAATGCATCACATCAGCTAATATTCCTAAGTATCATATTCATGTATAATGGCAAAAGTTATTTTTATTTAAGAGCACCCCATGGCAAAGAAAAAAGGCAAGCCTGCTGAAATTGAAGAAGAAATTGAATATGTATCAAGAACGGAGCTTAAACGCGAAGCGCAAGAGTTTCATCAGTTAGGTACTGAAATTGCCAAAATGGGTAAAAAACAGCGCGAACGCCTGCCATTAAATGACGATTTAAAAGAAGCGATGGTTGTTGCTGATAAAATAAGTAACAAAAGCGACGCGTATCGCCGCCACTTAAATTACATCGCTAAAACACTGCGTACTGTAGAAAACATTGATGATATTAAAGCGATTATCGATGTGATGCTTAATAAAAATAACCAAGCTGAAGTATTGGTCAAAAAAATTGAGCAATTACGTTCAGATTTAATTGAGCAAGGTGATGACCTTATCAATGAGACTATTGAGCAGTTTCCATCTCTTGATCGTCAACAAATGCGCCAATTGGTTCGAAATGCGGCAAAAGAAGCGAAAGCTGAAAAGCCGGGTAAAGGTTATAAAGAATTATTTCAATACCTTAAAGATGCTCATACTATTACGTATTAATTAGGTCGTATTAAGTTATATTTTATTAAAAAAGGTGCTTCGGCACCTTTTTTGTTATAGATCAAACCGCCTTCCTGAGTACTTTTTTATAATCCCCAATAAATAAATACTTAGGTGTGCGTGATGATTAAACTTCCACAATGGGATGAAACCCTAATAAACAAATATAATGTGTCTGGTCCGCGTTATACCTCTTATCCCACGGCTTTATCACTGCGTGACGGATATCAGCAACAAGACCTACTAAGCGCTATAGAATCGTCAACAAGTCGCTCTCTTTCTTTATATATTCACATCCCGTTTTGTAGTCAGCTTTGCTACTACTGTGGCTGTAATAAAATAATTACCCGTCATCAATCTAAGGCAGATACGTATCTCGACTTTTTAGCAAAAGAAATTACTGCCCAAGCGCCTTTATTTAAAAGCTACACGGTTGAGCAATTGCATTTAGGTGGCGGTACTCCCACCTTTTTAACCGCAAAACAAATGACCCGTTTAATTAAACTTTTAGAACAACACTTTAATTTTACACGCACAACAGAGCGCGGTATTGAAATAGACCCACGCTCACTTGCCGATAATATGCTTGTTGATTTAAGAATGCTTGGCTTTAACCGTGTCTCATTTGGGATTCAAGACTTTAACGACGACGTGCAACTTGCTGTTAATCGCCCGCAAAATGCAGATACCGTTAAGCAATTAATTACACAAGCTCGCGAGCTAGGATTTCAATCTATTAATGCAGATATGATTTACGGGCTACCTCTGCAAACGCCAGAGAGCTTTAAGAAAACTATAGAGCAACTTATTGAGTTAAGCCCTGACAGAGTATCAGTGTTTAACTACGCGCATTTACCAGAGCGCTTTGCTGCACAGCGTAAGATTAAAGATGCAGATTTACCCAGTGCTCATAATAAGCTCACCATGTTTAAAAATACGCTGGAGCAGATGACGCAAGCAGGCTATCAATTTATTGGTATGGACCATTTTGCAAAAACTGATAATGAACTAGCTGTTGCGCAAAATGAAGGCAAGTTACATCGTAACTTTCAAGGTTATACAACCCATGGAAATTGTGATTTATTAGGTTTAGGCGTGTCATCAATTTCACAAATTGGCACCGCCATTTTACAAAATCAAAAAGAATTAAAACATTATTACCACAACGTAGAAACACAAAGCGGTAGTGCTCTTAATAAAGGAATGCACTTAACACATGATGATGTAATTCGTGCTGATGCAATTAAACAGCTCATTTGCCAATTTGAATTAGATATACAAGACTTTAGTGAAAAACACGCGCTTATATTTAATGACTACTTTGAGGATGCATTAGTAGCGCTGGCGCCACTTATAAAAGATGAACTAGTCACTATAATTGATAATAAAATTAGCGTAACACCACGCGGGAACTTATTCATTCGTATTATTTGTATGTGCTTCGATGCTCACTTACAAAAACAAATTAACGCAACGCGCTTTTCAAGGGTGATTTAGCCTGAACTCTGGATAATAAATACATCGGCACAAAAAAAGCAGACCTAGGTCTGCTTTTTGTATTTAAGTTGTAGCTTTAATTAAAAACAACTTTATCGCTACCTGGAGCGGCTTTAAACTCGATAATAATTTTAGCGCAATCCGCTTTAACTTCATCTTTAAGTGTTTTTTCAGCTTGCCAGCGAGCCTTATCTAGCTTAAAAATCTCTTTTTTAGAGTATTTTTTACGTGCATCGTGCGTCGGCATTTCTTTAACTACCTGATACATTTTATAAATACCAGGATACTGCGTCGTTAAATCACGCTCGCTTTCAAAGGCATACTGAGACATAAGTACCCAAATACGTAAACAGCCTTCAGAAAACTCACACTGCTCTTCATTCATTGCACGTGCGATTAAATGAATACTATCGGCTAGTTTTGCGTTTCGCTTTAAACGCGACTTTTCAAGCTTTTGCTTTTGTTCAGCCTGCGTTTTAGCAATTAACTTTTTTTGCGCATTTAACTTATACAGCAACTGACCCGCATAAAATGCCAAACCAGCTATGATAGCAGCGCCTAAAAGTAAGGCTAAAATTACCGAGGTACTCATTATTTATCCTTACTATTTGTCGTCTTCATCTAACCATTCGTTGGCTAAATCATCAGATAAGTATTGATCGAAATCAGAATTGCCTTGGCTTTCAAGGTCATCTTCAAACTCGTCTTCGTCCTCATCTTCAATACCAAGAATTTCACATAACGCCTGATGACGAGCAATGCGACTATTAAAGTACTTAGCATCTTTACCTGTTAGCATTTCACCTTTTTCATGACGCTCTACTAATTTAAGTAAACGTTCATCATTCTCAAGTGCTTCTAGCTCTTGTTCAGGTGTAAATTCAGGCTCGATTACTTTTTTCAGCTCAATAGTTGGCTTTAAGTTGCGTTTCATTTCAACTTTAGGCTCTGGCGCGGTTGCGATTAACGGCACAGGCTTTTTACTGCCTACACGCTTATCTTTAGGCGCGTGATTACTATTTTGGCTTTCGCTATCTAGTAAATCTGGCGCATTACGAGAACCGGGCTTTGCGCCTTTGGTTTTTTTAACTCGCTGCTCTTTTAATGCGCGCATTTCTTTAAGCTTATCTTGGCTTAAACGAACAGGTCCGTTTGCTGGGCTTTTGCGTGACTTTTTAGTTCTACTCATATCTTGATCATCTCACTTAAGAGGTTTTGAGCGAAGCGCAAATTAATGGGCATCGCAGTGCTGGCCTAGCCAGAAGAATTCAGTTTGCGCTATAGAGGTTGGGTTTCTCATTTAAAAGCGCCTTAGCTAATTAATCGCTAATTTTAAACGGTGGGTATTGTAACAGGACAAATAAAAAGGCGGTAGAGAAAACATCTCTACCGCCTGCTAATCTGAGCGCCATTATCTGGACACTTCTCCCTTCGACTTTTTTTAGTCTTTATTATTTTTATTATTATCAGTCCGTATTGTTATTATTTTTACGTTCCTTGTTACATTCCATTTTGTTTTTGTTATTAAACTTCCATGAGTATTTTATTATTTTCGGTCATCATGACACTTTTTTATTATTTCCTTTAGTAGCACCAATCTTGTGCTATGTAGTCATGCCGCGCCACTTTCCTTATAGCTTGTTTCCGTTTTGTTATTGTTCTTTTGCGACAGTGGTTAATTTACTCGTTAATGATTTTGTTACAACTGGTTTATATAACTTTTATTATACTTATTACATTTTAAAACAAAATAAACAATAAAATACAATAGGTTAATGATGAATAAGAAATAAAAAGAAGACTTTTCTCACACTAACGCATGGTCAATGTCTTACATTTAAACGGGTGATATCGTTAATTTTGCACACAAAAAAAGCAGCCTGGGCTGCTTTTTGTAAAACATTGTAGTGTATTTATTATTAATTGCTAAATAAATACGACTTTAGTGTAAACCACCTAAGTACTGAGAAAGTACTTCAATATCTTTATCTGTTAATTTCTTCGCTATATCGCCCATCATGCCATTTAAGTCATTGTGACGAGTTCCATCACGGAATTTTTCAAGTTGAGACTTGATATATCCAGGATGCTGAAAGGAAATTTTTGGAAACTTAGCAAGTGATGAACCGTTACCACGTGGACCATGACATGCTGCACATGATGGAATCCCACGCTCCGCATCGCCTGCTTTAAAGAGCATTTCGCCAACTTCAACAACATCTTTAGGTGTAGCACCTTCAGTCATGTTGATTGAAGAAAAATAAGCAGCTAGATCTTTCATGTCTTGCTCGCTAAGTGGCATAGCCATAGCGCTCATTACTGGATCCATACGCCCTTCTTTGCCGCCTGACGTCATACCTAATTTTAAATCCTGAAGTTGCTTAAGGATATAATCTGGATGTTGACCTGCAATTTTAGGGTAAATATTAACCGGCGCATTACCGTCTGGGCCGTGACAAGCCGCACACGTTGCTGATTTTTCTTTACCTGCGTTTACATCGCCATCAAATGCTGTTGCGTTGCTTGCTGACAACGCACCAAGCAATATTGTTAAAGATAGTGCTATTTTTTTCATGGTGAATTCTCTGTTTCCGACCCTGTATCATCTACAATCGTGATGTTGTAATACATATATTCTACACGATAATAAATTCTCTGGCACGTTTTCTACACATATTAAGCTTATAATTTACAGGGTTTTGACTTAGATTAAGCTTTAACATGTTTTAAATGTACCATAGGTGCTGTTTTTAGGTGGTTAAATACGCTTTTTAATACATCCTTTATAGTATAAAATACGCGCCCTGAGTGAATTTGGTTTACTCAATGTTATTTTTTTAAGTTTTAGGAGAGCCTGTGCTCAAATCTCGTATCAAATATAATACTGCGTCTTTCGTAACAAGCGCTCCCGACATTACTAAATTACCTGCTGATACGGGAATTGAAGTTGCGTTTGCCGGTCGCTCCAATGCAGGTAAGTCGAGTGCATTAAATGCATTAACCGATCAGAAGCTAGCACGTACAAGTAAAACACCTGGACGTACTCAGCTAATCAATACATTCGATTTAGCGGATGTTGACGATATGCGCCTTATCGATTTACCAGGCTATGGCTTTGCTAAAGTACCAATCGAAATGAAAAAGAAATGGCAAAAGTCGTTAGGTGAATATCTGCAAAAGCGTCAAAGCTTAAAAGGTATTGTTATTTTAATGGATATTCGTCATCCATTAAAAGATTTAGACCGTGATTTAATTAACTGGGCAATTGGTAGTGAGATTCCAGTATTGGCACTATTAACTAAAGCCGACAAACTAAAGCAAGGCCCTCGTAAATCACAAGTACTGCAAGTTCGCCGTGAATTAAGCACGCTTGATGGGGATATTACAGTTCATGCGTTTTCATCATTAAAGGGCACCGGTTTACCAGAAGTAGCTAAAAAGCTAGATGAATGGTTTTTAGGTCCTGTTATTGCTGTACCACCTAGCGATGAAACAATCACAGACGAAACCAACCCAGAGGCTTAAACGCTGGCGTTACGATAAATAAAACTGCTTTCCTGCAGATTTAATAAAATAGCCGAGCTTATCAGACTCGGCTTTTTCAGCCCACTGATAAAATACACTGCGTGAAACTCGCGCACTACAACCATACGGTAGCTTTAAATAAGGCACCTTTGAACCATTGTAGTCTTTTATATGCAAGGGCTGCTGAGCGCTCACTAACCACTGCCTAGCTAAATTATCAATACAACACAACACTTGCCCTTGCGCTGTATTTTCAAAGCGCCAATCAACAATAATAAACGGCGCATCTTCAACCGTTATTGTTATTTTTTCGACAGGGGTTTTTAAATAAAATTGCTCACCTTCTTTACACAATACAGAAGCAAACAGCTTCACCATGGCTGGGCGTGTTATTTGGCTGCCATCGTAAAACCATTTCCCTTCATTATTAATAACAATTGGCAGCTCCCCACAATGGTTAGGCTGCCAACTATCAAAAGGTTTGCTTGGCTCGCTTAATCGCTTGCTAAGCTCACTTAAAGAAATCACTGTTTTTTAAGTGTTATTGCAAATGTAACAGGCACAGCTGTTGCAATTGAAGGCAAGCCCGCTAACTCTTGCAGCTTTTTAACGCCTTCGGTTACACCAAAATCATCACTATTAATAATAATAGGTGTTAATGATGATACCGTTAAATCACCACTTTGCGTGCTGTTAACGAGTACATCAATTGCCAATGGTTTTTTATTACCATGAAAATCAAGCTCAGCTGTAATACCCTTCAATACATATTGACCAGGCTTTTTGATATTACTTAGCTCTTTAGTTAAATTTGCAGTTAAAACAGCATTGGGGAATTTAGCCGCTTCGAATAAAAATGTAGCTAAACGCTCATTACGAATAGGGATTAGAGTTTCGGCTGATGTTAAATCAACATTAACGCTAAACTCACCTTTATCAGAAAGCATACCTTCAAGGTTAGTAAAATGGTGAGCTTCAGCAATCGAATCTTTTTTAATTGAAACAAAGCTTAGTTGGCTTTTATCATTCACTAGCTGCCAATTGGCCTGAGCAACATTAGAAATAACTAAACTTGATAAAGAAAAACCTGCAATAGCTAATGCTTTAAACATAACGCACTCCTTAGTAATAAAATGAAAAGAATAAAAATGATAGCACTTCGATGGTATCACCTGCGATGTACCCAAACCACCTCGAAGTGACGAATGCACAATACAATTGGTATAGCGCAAAAAAGAATTAATTAGATAGGATTTTTAGGCGTAAAACAAAAAACGGCCCACCAAACAAGTTGGTAGGCCGGTATAGCAAACTGGGGAGAAGCTATCAATTTGTTGCACCCTTTCAGATGCATCATCAACAGGATGTCCTACAGGATAGGACAGGCGGGACTTTAACAAAAGCACGCATTAAAATACAATCATATTCCTGTAAAACAGCTCGAATTGACGAACATATAACTATTTAATACAAATAGTTGCTTAAATTAACCTTATTTTAACTAAAGCTTGCATATAGCTAATTAAATAGCTGTTATTCTCATTTTTATTAAACATAAAAAAAGCGCCAAAAGGCGCTTTAATTAAAATGCTCAAATTGCATTAATGGGCTTGTTCCCAGTTGTCACCTTCGTCGGCTTCAACAATAAGCGGCACATCAAGCGCTGCAGCTTGCGACATCAGCTCACAAATATGTTTTGTGTATTCAGGTGCGCAGTCTGTTTTAATTTCAAATACCAATTCATCGTGTACTTGCATTAGTAGCTTAATCGTATTTGGCGCCTGTTCGTGTACCCAGCGGTTAACGCTCAGCATTGCTTTTTTAATAATATCAGCAGCAGTACCTTGCATTGGTGCGTTTATAGCAGCACGTTCGGCTCCTTTTCTGCGCGCGCCATTACGTGCGTTTATTTCTGGTAAATGTAGGCGGCGACCAAATATTGTTTCAACGTAGCCATTTTCAGCTGCTTTTTCGCGTGTTGTTTCCATGTACTCTAATACACCAGGAAAACGCTCAAAGTATTTATCTATGTAATGCTGCGCTTCGTGGCGCGGCACATCTAGTTGACGTGCTAAACCAAATGCAGACATACCGTAAATTAAGCCAAAGTTTACTGCTTTCGCCTTGCGGCGCATATCGGTAGTTACATCATCAAGCTCTACACCAAATACTTCAGCGGCAGTTGCACTGTGTACATCTAAGCCGTTAGCAAATGCATTTAATAGACCTTTGTCTTGTGAAAGGTGCGCCATAATACGCAGCTCAATTTGGCTGTAATCGGCAGCGACAATTTTGTAACCATCTGCAGCTATAAACGCTTCACGAATTCGACGCCCTTCTTCTGAACGAATAGGAATATTTTGTAAATTAGGATCGGTTGAACTCAAGCGCCCCGTTGCTGTAATTGCCTGATGATATGACGTATGTACACGCTGGGTTTTCTCATTCACCATTAATGGTAATTTATCAGTATAAGTCGATTTAAGCTTTGATAAACCACGATGCTCTATAATTACTTTAGGTAGTGGATAATCATGAGCAAGCTCTTGCAATACTTCTTCTGCGGTAGAAGGTGCACCTTTAGGTGTTTTTTTGATAATAGGCAGGCCAAGCTTTTCAAACAACAATACTTGTAGTTGCTTAGGAGAGCTTAAATTAAATGGTTCGCCTGCTATTTCAAATGCTTCTTTTTCAAGCTCAATTAAACGCTCGCCTAATCGTTGGCTATGTGCTGCAAGCATATTGCTATCAATTGCAACACCGGTTCGTTCAATATCAGAAATCACACTAACAAGTGGCATTTCTATATCTTCGAATACAGATTTTAGCTTTTCATCAGCCGCTATTTTTGGCCAAAGCACTTCATGTAGGCGTAAAGTAATATCGGCATCTTCTGCAGCGTAAGGCGCAGCTTTTTCAAGTTCAATTTGGTTAAAGGTAAGTTGCTTTTTACCTTTGCCAGCAATATCTTCAAAGCTAATATTTTTATGACCTAGATATTTAAGTGCTAGCGAGTCCATATCGTGGCGTGTACCCACACTATTAAATACGTATGACTCAAGCATGGTGTCAAACTTAATACCGTTTAGCGCAAAACCTGCATTCGCTAATACACTTTTGTCGTATTTAAGGTTTTGCCCTACTTTAGCTTTGTTTTCATCGGCCAAAATTGGGCCTAGCTTTTGCATTACAAATTCCAGACTTAATTGCTCAGGCGCACCCGGGTAGTCATGCGCTAGAGGTAAATACACAGCTTCACCCGCTTTTACGGCAAAACTCATACCCACTAATTGCGCTTTCATGTAATCAAGGCTGGTAGTTTCTGTATCAAATGCAAATAACTCGGCACTATTTAATTGCTCTATTAACGTATCAAATTGCGCTTGCGTTAAAATAGTTTCGTAATGAGCATCTTCTACTTTTGGTAATTCAGTGGCTTCGGTAGGTACAGCTAGATGTGTTTCTGCATCTTTGGGGTTATCTAGTAACTCAGCTAACCAACGACGAAATTCGCACTCACCATATAGTGCAATTAATTCGTCTTTATTTGGCTCTTGTAGTTTGAACGTATCAAGATCTGATTCGACTTCAACATCGCACTTAATTGTTGCAAGCTCGTAGCTTAAAGGCAGATGATCGAGAGCTGCAGCTAACTTTTCACCTATTTTACCCTTAATCTCACTTGCGTGATCCATTACACCTTGCAACGAGCCATATTTCTCTAACCACTTAACGGCCGTTTTTGGACCACAGCCTTCAACACCTGGGATATTGTCGACCTTATCGCCCATTAGTGCCAAGTAATCGATAATAAGTTCGGGGCCTACACCAAACTTTTCCACTACGGTAACAGGATCTGAAATACTGTCGGTCATCGTGTTTATTAATGTAACGTGTTCATTTACAAGTTGCGCCATATCTTTATCACCAGTGGAGACAAGGACATGCCGTTTTTGCTCAGTTGCAATGCGTGCAAATGTGCCAATAACATCATCAGCTTCAACGCCTTCGATACTAATTAGCGGAAAACCCATCGCTTTGATAATGCTATGTATTGGTGCTATTTGCGTACGTAAGTCATCCGGCATCGGCGGGCGATTTGCCTTATATTCGCTATACATATCGTTACGGAACGTTTTGCCTTTAGCATCAAATATAACCACCATGTGTGAGGGATCATATTGTCTGATCAAGCTTTTAAGCATGTTGATCACGCCGTAAATAGCGCCCGTAGCCTCACCTTTAGAATTAGTTAAATGCGGCGGAGAATGATAAGCACGAAATAAATATGACGAGCCATCAACTAAAATAAGTGGGTTTTCGGGGATCTGAGCCATGGTGAATTTGGATCCTAAATGCAAAAAATTAAGGTAATTATAAGCATGCCATAAGGTAGTAAATAAAACGACAGTGAATTACTGTTTATCGTGTTATTAAAACTAGAGCAAGCTGTGGATAAGTGTGTAGATAACAGCCACGAGCTATTCTTCCAAAGCATTATAAAATGCCTAGAAAATACTTTAACTGTATGTTTTAATTTAAAAAAGATAATACGAGGTTCTTTTTTTATTATTTTAAACCAATGTGGAAAAAGGTTTTCTAACGACTGCTTCTGTTGTTATTCACTTTGATTATTCGCGTCCATTTAAATAACCGGAGGAGTATTCTAGCACAATGGATCGAAGATCATAGCGATCCTTTATAATTTTTTTAAAGGCAAAGTGATCGCAAATGGCATAAACCGCAAAACGACTTGCACTGCGAATGATTTTTGTACTAAAAATTTATTTTCGCGAGAAATTTTGAGCATGTTAAACTCCATCCGATCGACTTATAAAAAAGACTTTAGGGGCACAAAAGCATGAAAAACGTAGCAGTAATATTAGCAGGGTCTGGTGTGTACGATGGTAGTGAAATTAATGAAGCAATTTTAACTTTATTACATATAGCCAAAAATGGCGCAACGTATCAGTGTTTTGCACCAGATATTGAACAACTTCATACCATTAACCATTTAACAGGTGAAGTAATGCCTGATAAACGCAATGTATTAACAGAAGCTGCTCGCATTGCACGAGGTGACATTAAATCGCTGATTGAACTAGACGTGACTCAGTTTGACGCATTAATTGTACCTGGCGGTTTCGGTGCTGCAAAAAACTTATGCGATTTTGCAATTAAAGGCGCAAAAGCAAATATCAATCAGGACGTCCTTAATGCTTGTAAATCATTTGCAAAAGCGAATAAGCCTGCAGGTTATATGTGTATTGCACCCGCATTGATCCCATTTATTTACGATAACGCCGCACTTACTATTGGTAACGATGTAGAGACAGCACAAGCGCTAAGCACATTAGGCGCTAAACATATAGATTGTGCTGTTGACGGTGTAGTTATCGATGAACCAAATAAGTTAGTTACCACCCCTGCTTACATGTTGGCAGAATCGATTCTTGAAGCCAACGCAGGGATCGCAAAACTAGTTAGTAGCGTATTATCAATAAATTGATTTTGATCTTAGGATCTAAAAAGTTAATTGTATGACTGATTACGCTTATTAAATTGCTTAACAAAAAACAGTAAATAATTAAATTTTATTGCGTTAACGCAAAAAGTAGTCAGTTTTATTAATAAAAACGGCTCTTAGCATTTTATAAATTGGCCCAGAGAGTTATAATCGGTTTAATTTCCGTCATCTTTAATCGTGATTGATCACGTTCAAATCGAAGTGAGCAAGGCAAAATGAAAAAATTAACAGCTGCAGCATTATTATTGCTAGCAACCACTGCATACGCACAGCCATATGATAACTCTATGACTGAAGATGCAATTAAAGCACGTCTCGCGCCGGTTGGTGCTGTATACCTTGAAGGCGATAAAGCTGCAGTTGCAGCGGCGCCTACAGGTCCTCGTTCTGGTGAGCAAGTATATCAAGGTGCATGTTTTGCATGTCACGGCACTGGTGCACTAGGCGCGCCTAAATCAGCTGACGATTGGGCTCCACGTATTGCTAAAGGTAAAGATACTTTACTTGAGCATGCGCTAAATGGCTTTAATGCTATGCCTCCAAAAGGCACGTGTATGGATTGTTCTGATGATGAGATTAGCGCTGCTATCGACTTTATGACATCTAAATAAGCTCGATTGAAATATAAAAAAGGTTTACTTCTGTAAGCCTTTTTTAATGCCTAAAATAGTGTATCTAGCTACTGCTTTAGTAGGAATATCAACTTGACGATAAGCACTAAAAGTGAAAGTATAAGGCTAATAACTATACAATAAAATAGCCGGTTAGATCATTGGAAGATAAACTATCAGTATCGAGTAAATTGGCGTATCAAAATAAACGCCTTAGAGCGCTTCTCGAAAAATACAAACAATCACATCACTTACAAAATGCCCTGATCCAATTATCAGAGCAGGCAAGTACTGTGGCCGAGCTAACCCTGCTATACCCCGCCATCCATGACATTTTACAAAAGTACGTACCTAGTAAAAGTTTTTATGTGGTGCTGCTAAATCAATACAGCCAATCACTAGAGCTTTCTTACTTTTCAGATGAAAAAGATGGTATTGCCGTCGCCCTTAACCAATCAAATAGCTTTGATGAAGGCGCCACGGGTTATGTATTTAAACAGGGTAAAACCACATGTTTTACCAAGCAGCAAATGCAAGATGCTGCAGCAGAAGGTTTATTTAAAGCATTAGGCACTCCTGCCGAACATTGGGTAGGCGTACCTGTTTACCAAGAACATAATATTATCGGTGTATTAGCAGCTCAAAGTTACGATACAAAACAAGGCTATAGCTCACAGCAAATACAATTACTTGAGTTTATGTCGCTTTATTTGGCAACAGCAATAGAGCGTGTAAAAAAACGAGAGCTTCTTGAGTCAGAAGTTAAAATTCGCACCCGCGCACTCACTCAAAGTAACGATGCACTAAACCTTGAAATAGAGCAGCGTAAACGCGCACTTCAACGCCAACAAATTCTATTTAAAATATCTGAGATAGCAACACAAGCTAAAAACCTTGATGACGCTTATTTTAAGATACACGAAATAATAAAAACAATTACCTACGCAGAAAACTTATATATTGCGCTTTATGATAAAGAAACAGGGTGGATTAGTTTTCCTTATTGCGTAGATGAATTTAAAGAAAATACACAGCCAAGACGCTTTGCTAAAGGTTATAGCGAACTGGTAATAAGCACCGAAGAAACACAACTAATACACCCATGTAGAGCAAAAGAATTAATAGTAAGCGGTGTGGTACAACGTTCAGCACCTGTACCAAAAGAGCAAATGGCCACTAGCTGGTTAGGCGCTCCACTTAAAACAGCTCAAGGTGTTATCGGCCTTATTGTTTGCCAAGCCTACGATAACAAACATATTTTCAGCCGAGATGATTGCGAGTTAATTACCTTTGTATCGCATCAAATTGCAGCTGTTTTACAAACAAAGCTCGTCAATCAAGCAATTGCAAAAAGCCATCAAGAACTCGAATTTAGAGTAAACGAAAAAACCAAAGAATTGCGTCAAACTAATCTGCACTTACAAATGCAAATAGATGAGCGAAAAAAAATAGAGCAGCAGCTTTATCATGATGCACATCACGATTCACTTACGAGCTTGCCTAATCGTAGTCTATTTTTAACTCAGCTCGAAAAAACGCTACAACATTATCAACGTTTTCCTGAGCACCACTTTGCTGTTTTGTTTATCGATTTAGATAAATTTAAAGATATTAACGATCAGCTTGGCCACCATGCAGGCGATCAATTTTTAATTAACGTAAGTGAGTTATTTGCCCAATGTATACGCGAGCATGATTTACTAGCACGTTTAGGCGGGGATGAATTTGTTATTTTATTAACCCATTTAACTGAGCCTCAACAAGCAGAAGATGTTGCAAATCGTATTATAGATTTAATGAAAAAACCCTTTTATCTTAAAGGTGAGTCTTTACAAAGTGGCGCAAGTATAGGGATAACCTACTCAAAGAAAAGCTATACGCATACAGATGAAATTATTCGTGATGCCGATGCCGCCATGTATCACGCCAAAAACTCAGGAAAAAATCGTTACGAGTTATTTCATCCGCTATTAACGCAATCAATACCTGCGCAGACTCTAAAAGCACAACATCACCTTGATATATTACCTATGAGTTTTAGAAGCTCAGAAATAATTACGCTTGATGAGCAACAACAGTCTGAATCTTTATTTGAAGCATTTGGTGAACACCCAATACTTGGCTTTACTAGCTTTGATATTTTGAAAAAGTTTGCATCAGATAAAGAGCAGCATCTGCAAGTAGAGTTACAACTATTACAACGCGCCTATGCACAAGCAATTACTGCAAATGTAGCTATGGCATTGGTTCCTTGCTCTGGTTTGCTACTTGAGGAACACGAATTTGTTTTATTTACCGATACGCTAAATAAACAACAAGGACAAAGCCAACTCTGTTTATTGTTTGATGAACAAGAAATTCGCCACGCATGTGCAACGCAAATAAAAAACCTCAAAACGCTATCACAACTTGGTTATTCAATTGGTTTAAACAATTTTGCTAAAGACAGGTGCGAACTTAATTTACTAACCGATATTAATTTTGATTATTTACTACTTAGCTCGACCTTTAGTAAACGTGTTTTACAACAAGAAAGATACGATTTTCAGCTACAGGGCGTGCTTGCAATTACAAAGCTCAAAGCAATGAAGGTCATTGCTAAAGGCCCATCAATACTTAATTTTAGAGCTTTATTAGATAAACACGGTTTGGCATTTTTTGTAGGTAAACAACACGCTTTAGTATGCTCTGAGTTACCTAAAGTGCAAGCAACCCAGTCTTTATAAAGTTAGCCTGAGGTATTACTCAGGCTTTTTAAACATCGCTCGTAAGTTAGCGACTCTTGCTTGGCCTTTTTCCATGCGCTCTGCTTGGGTATTTGGCGCCTTTTTGTTTTCGAACGCAAGATCGTCCTGCGGTAACTCTTGTACAAATCGGCTTAATTCAGTTTGTGAAGTTTCACCAAATTGACGACGTATCTTTGCATAAGTAAGTGTTAACTCCTGCTGTGCGCGAGTAATACCAACATAAGCTAAGCGACGTTCTTCATCTACATTGTCCTCATCAATACTTACCTGATGCGGAAGTAAACCCTCTTCCATACCCACCATAAATACGTACGGGTACTCTAAGCCCTTTGATGCATGTAGTGTTGATAAGTGCACTGCATCGGTTTCATCTTCTTCTTCGTTACGCTCAAGCATATCGCGAAGGGTTAGCTTGCTAACAACCTCGGCTAATGTCATTGGTTCGTTGTCGGCATCACCGGTCAACATATCTGTTATCCAACGATACAGCTCTGATACGTTTTTCATACGCATTTCAGCCGCTTTTGCACTCGGTGACGACTCGTACAAATATGCCTCGTAATTAATATTACGCACTAAGTCTTTAACAGCTTCGAGCGTATCACCGCGTACTGCGTTATCAGATAGCTCAACAACCCAGCGTGCAAATCCAGCAAGCGCATTAAAGCCACGCCCTTTTAGTCTGTAGCCTAAATCGTTATCAAAACAGGTAGCAAACAAGCTCGCGTGCTTTTCATTAGCAAGCGTACCAAGCTTTTCAAGGGTAACCGTGCCTATTTCGCGTCGCGGTGTATTTACGATACGTAAAAACGCATTGTCATCATCTTGATTAACTAATAGGCGTAAGTACGCCATAATATCTTTAATTTCTGAGCGAGCGAAAAACGACATACCGCCACTAATTTTATAAGGGATACGGTTACTCATTAGTGATTTTTCAAAGCCACGTGCTTGATGATTACCACGATATAAAATCGCGTAATCTTTATAGCTGGTTCGCTTCATAAACTTATGTGAAATTATTTCAGCAACCACACGCTCAGATTCATGCTCTTCATCGCGGCACCCTATTACTTTAATCGGCTCACCATAACCTAGTTCACTAAATAACTTTTTCTCTATGTCATGTGGGTTATTGGCAATTAAAATGTTAGCCGCTTTTAGTATTCGCCCTGCACTTCGATAGTTTTGTTCAAGCTTTATAAGTCTAAGCCCTGGGTAGTCTTTACCTAATAACACTAAGTTTTGCGGGCGAGCACCACGCCATGAGTAAATTGATTGATCGTCATCACCTACCACAGTAAAACGGGCACGCTCGCCTACTAGCAATTTAACAAGTTGATATTGGCTTGTATTGGTATCTTGATACTCATCCACCAGCAAGTATTTAAAGCGTTGCTGCCAGCGCTCACGAGATGTGGCGTTATTAGTAAGTAACAAAGTAGGGATCATAATTAAATCATCAAAATCCAGTGCATTATAAGCACGTAGCTGGTTTTGATATCGAGCATACAACTGTGCAAACAATGCCTTTTGCGCATCACGCGCTTCGCGTATTGCTTGCTCTGGCAGTACTAATTCGTTTTTCCAACTACCAATTTCCATTTTAAGTAGTTTGAGTAAGTCCTTGTCTTTTTTTAGCTCATCTTCGGTGAGTTCACTAAGAAGCTGATTGGTATCTTGATCATCAAATAACGAAAAGCCGGGCTTAAACCCTAATGTACTCAACTCTTTTTTTATTATTTCTAAACCGAGTGTATGAAACGTTGATACCCATAAACCTTTAGCGTCTTGCTTACCGAGCGTTTGCAGTACTCGCTCACGCATTTCTTTGGCTGCTTTATTGGTAAAAGTAACAGCGGCTATATTTCGCGCTTTGTACTCACATTTTTTCACTAAATAAGCGATTTTATTCGTAATAACACGGGTTTTACCAGAGCCTGCGCCCGCGAGTACTAAGCAGGGACCACTAATATATTTTACGGCTTCATCTTGTTTAGGATTGAGTTTCATAACGACCAAAGAAATTTAAAAGACGCGCAATTTTAACGTAACCATTACAGCGAGCATAGCAATTGCCTTAATTAATTAAGGTAAAGATGATCATGTGTTAAATGCCGTGGGTATAAGGTAATATTAGTTATTATCATTTAGGCAATGCCGAAGGGACAAATATGATCAACCCAGCAAAACTTGAAGAAATTGCTAAGCAAATTACTAGCAATATGCCGCAAGGTGTAAAAAACCTAGCAGACACACTCGAAGGTAAAACAAAGCAAGTTCTACAAAACAAGCTTGCTGAGATGGACTTTGTGAGCCGTGAAGAATTTGATGTGCAAAGCCAAGTACTTATTCGTACTCGCGAAAAGTTAACCGAACTTGAAGCTAAAGTTTCATTGCTTGAGCAACAACTTAGCGCTAAAACTGACGCTGAATAATTATACCAATTGCATTAAATTAGTGTTCTATTATAGCGATAAGAAAATAGCTCAATAACAAGGCTAAAATTATGGTACGTAGTTGTGCTATATAAATAATTTTTAACGTAGTTAGTGAGTTATTTAATACACTAAGATGATCATTTTTTTAATAAGATTGGTATTAATTTTAATGTACAAAAAAGGCAGCTTAGGCTGCCTTTTGCATTTTACCAAGTTTATTCAAATAGCTCATCAAGTACATAATAAGACAACTTAGCCTGCTGAGCTAAACTCACACTCAGCATTTTTTGCGCAACTTGCTCGCCAGTTATTGGTTTGTAACGCTTTAAAAACGCAAATCGTGTAATAACAGGAAAAATAATACTGCCTATCTTTTCTGCCACTCTAAATTGCTCACGATCGCCTAATAATAAAGATGGTTGTAAAATACTTATTTTATCAAAAGGGAGTGCTTTAATATGTTGCTCAAGCTCTCCCTTCATTTTCAAATAAGCACTATTACTGTGCGTATTCGCCCCGCTTGATGACACTAAGCAATAATGCGTAACGCCATTACATGCCGCTAACTGCGCCGCTATAAACTGATAATCAAAATCAACTTTACGCTGAGCGTATATCGAGCCCGCTCGTTTACGGGTTGTGCCCAAACACGAAAACAATACATCACCTTTAAAAAGCTCAACATATTGAGTTAATTTTTCAAAATCAATAACGTGATTAACTAGCTTTGCATGTGTGACAGGCAGAGCTCGACGGCTTAACGTAACTACTTTTGTATAACGGTCGCTATTAAGTAACTTATGGAGCAACTCATTACCGACCAAGCCTGTAGCACCTATTAACACCGCCGTTTTAGTCATGGATTTATTTATTTTCACCCACTTTTTTAAATACGTGTTGCACTGCTTTTTTGTAGCTTTGCGTTTCTTCACTCGCGCACGTTACTACAGATTCTAAATCATGAAGATGGCCGTTTTCTAAACCATAAACCCAACCATGAACGCTTAGTTCTTGGCCTCGCTCCCAGGCATCTTGCACAATGTTAGTACGACACACATTACGTACTTGCTCAATTACATTTAGCTCAATAAGGCGGCTTAAGCGTTCGCTTTCTGGCATTGCGTCGAGTTGTTCAAGATGCTTTTCTTTTACATCTCCTACATGGCGTAGCCAATTATCAATAAAGCCAAATTTAGCATTGTTTAAAACGGCTTGTACGCCACCACAACCATAGTGACCTACTACCATTATATGTTTTACTTTTAAAACCTCTACAGCGTACTGCATAACCGATAAGCAGTTATGGTCAGTGTGTACAACCACGTTAGCAACGTTACGATGTACAAATAATTCGCCTGGTAATAAATCAACTATTTGATTTGCAGGTACACGAGAGTCTGAACAACCAATCCATAAATACTCTGGATTTTGTTGCATAGATAAAATTTTAAAAAACTCAGGGTCTGCTTCACTTGTACGAGCAGCCCAACGTTTGTTGTTATCGAATAAATTTTTTAACTTTCTCATTGCATCTCTTATTAAGTCGAGGACGGAAATTTAATGGACATTAGCAAGAATCAAAATATTACGAGGCGTTAACTGCTTTTTACAAAACGTTTTAACGCTTACTTGATAACCTTGCTGTTGCAAATATAAAGCACGATCGAGCACAAGCCAAACTTCAATTGCCCTTCTGAACACATGTCGAACCAGTTCAACTCGGTCAGTTATTTTTTTTCGAGCCACCCCAACCTCTAAATACTTAATATAATCAGTGTCTTGAGGTAATTTTAATGCCTTTTTATCTGCAGCCCATGCACAAAACGATTTAAACGAATCTGAGAATATAGCTTTGTTGACCGAAGGTACGCTTACGTAATATTGCTCGCCAGTGATCGACTTTCTTAGTGCATCAAAACCAAGTCGCCACTCAAGTTCTGTTTTACGTACTTTTTCCAGACGAGAAGGCGCTGTCACAGTTTCTTGTAATGCGAGCTTTAAATCACGATGCGTTAGATTAAGCTCACTTTTATTTGCATCCTCACTCATTGCACGGTACTCATTAGCCGTGAATAAATGGTAGCAACAAGGTGAAAAGCTAATTTGCTGTACTTTCGCTAAACTTGCTTGGCGCATAAATGCTTGGTGCAAACCACCACATGCGTGTAGCGCTACAGCATGCATATCTGTATTAAAAAATTGAGTGATATCGTCTTTTAATACATCGGCTTGGCTAAAGTGCATTGCTAAGCCTTGTTGCTGTGCACTTTTTTGTCCTTGCTCGCATAAGCTTTGTTGCAGTTCAATACTATGCACATTACTTGCGCCATTAAACGCAAGCATTCGACCTAAGTGCCCTTTACCCGCGCACCACTCTAAAACAGGTTGCTTGGTATTAGGTAGTGCAGATACAAAATCTTGTAACTGTGCAAACTTACGACCTTTAATGCCGTTACTTATCCAAAATGGATAATCAGCTCGAGAGTGGGCTGTGCTAGGTAACTCGCATAACTTTGCAAGTTCATCAAGTTGGTTTATGTGCTGGCTAAAAAATTGGTATAGCTGGTTTTGATCGTTATCAAGAACGCTTACCTGATCATCAGTTAGTTCGCTAAGTATGCCTTGTAGCTCTGGCCAAGGTATAGTGTCAAAATCAAATGCAGTGCACTGCCAATACTGACGATGATGTATTAAAAGAGAATCAAGTGCTAAAAATTGCTCAGCTAAAGTCATAACAGCTTAAAAAATAAAAAAGACAATTAATTATATCAGTTTCGTGAATTACCTAAGCAGTTAATTTTTACTAAAAATCAGCCGTAAATACAAAGGTATTGAAATAATACTTACCAAAATAGCTGCCATGAGCATCCACGATAACTGCATTTTTTCAGGCTCTTGATATTTATAAATAAAGTGAGATTTCACTTCGTCAAATTCGTTTTGCGGTATGCCATATAAGTCCGCAATTAAGCGCCACTTTGCTATCGACATATGCCCTAAACTGGTAGTGGGTGGGGTTATATAACTTTTTAGTACTTCAGCCTCAAAAGCGAGCTGATAAAAGCTTTTACCCGGTGCATAGTTTTGCTGGGTGACTGCAATGGCTTCATCCATGTTCATCATTGCATAACGCCACCCTTTTAGGCTCGCTTGGTAGAATTTTTCGACCGTTTGAGGATTTTTCTTAAGCATGTTTTCGCTGGTAAATAAAATGTCGCTATATACATCCATACCATAACGCTGTGGGCAAACAAGTCGATGAGCTACACCTTGTTGAGTCATATAATAAGGCTCTGTAGTAACATATACTTGCATAGCATCTAGCTTGTTTTCAATCCAAGCCTGGCCTGGATTTTCGCCATCGTAAACTTTGAGTTTATCCACATCAACGCCACTGCGTTTAAGCATAATAAGTAGTTCGGTACCATCATTTTTGCTTACCGCAGTGATACGTTTATTAACAAAGTCACGTGGATGAAAAATATCAGACGTGTCTTTAACCATCCAGCAGTAAGGTGAAAATTGCAATAAGGCAGCCATAGCAACAAGAGGTTGTCCATTAATACGTTGCTGTAAAATACCAGAGTGCCCTACTCCAAATTGTGCTTCGCCACTGGCGACAGGAGCAAAGGTATCAGGTTTCATTGGATTAGCTTGTTTAATGGTTACATCAAGGCCCGCTTCATTATAAAAGCCTTTTTGCTTTGCCATATAGTAGCCAGCAAACTGAAACTGATGTGTCCATTTTAGCTGTAATGTGACTGATTCTTGCGCCGCGATATGGCTACAAAAAAAGCACAATCCAATGATTAATCCTTTAAATAGCAACTAGGTGTCCTCAAAAAGTATGACGATTACCTGTAACTATATGTAAAACGTGTAATAAAGCAAGCACCCTAGTTAGGTGCCTGCCTATAAAGTAGGATTATACTGAGGCGAGTTTTTCGGCTTTTTCTGCTTGGGGCTTTGATGTTAAGAATTGGCTAAAGCACGGATTTTGTGTTTCATCTTGTACACTGTAACCTAAACGATTTAAGTGCTCGTTAAACATCTCATACTGACTCGGCTCAATAGCAAAACCTGCCAGTACATTCCCCATCGAACCACCGTGATTACGATAATGAAATAAGGTAATGTTCCAATTACTACCTAAAGTATCTAAAAAGCGTGCAAGCGCACCTGGATACTCTGGAAATTCAAAGCGAAGTAAGCGCTCATGTAATTGCTCGGGTGCTTTTCCGCCAACCATGTAGCGCACATGTAATTTAGCGAGTTCGTTATCCGACAGATCGCAAAATTGGTAGTCATTATTTGTTAAGTCTTGCTTTAGCTCATTAAGCTCTTGCTCGCCTTGGCGCAGGGCAATACCTACAAATATTTGTGCTTCACCAGGTCCTGCATAACGGTAGTTAAACTCAGTAATAGCACGGCCACCTAAAGAAGCACAAAACTGTTTAAAGCTGCCTTTTTCTTCTTTAATAGTAACCGCTAATAACGCTTCGTTTTTTTCACCCAGCGCAGTGCGCTCTGCAACATAACGCAGGCGATCAAAGTTTAAATTAGCACCGGATAAAACAGCCGCTAAATGTAACCCTTTTAAACCCGACTGCTGGCTCCACTTTTTAAGCCCTGCCGTTGCAAGTGCACCTGAAGGCTCTGCTATTGCACGGGTAGATACAAAAATATCCTGCATGGCAGCACATATTTCGTCGCTGGTGACGGTTATAACTTCATCACAAAACTTTTGCGCTAAGCGAAATGTTTCAGTGCCAATAATTTTAACCGCTACGCCATCAGCAAAACTACCAACGCGTTCAAGCTCTACCGGTTTGCCTGCTTTAAGTGCCGCTTGTAAACATGCACTTTCGTCGGCTTCTACACCAATTACTTTTATATCTGGACGCAGCGATTTAATATAAACCGCCATCCCAGCAAGTAAACCGCCGCCGCCAACAGGAATAAACACCGCATCGAGCTCGTTTAATTGCTGCATAAGCTCACGTGCTACAGTACCTTGACCAACAATGACGTCTGGGTCATCAAATGGTGGAACAAATATACCGTTTCGTTGCTCTGTAAGCTCAAGCGCATGTGCTTTTGCGGCATCAAAATGATGTCCATGTAGCACAACTTCACCGCCAAGCGCACGTACCGCACTGACTTTTATTTCAGGCGTTGTTACTGGCATTACAATTGTAGCTTGATGCCCTAAGTGAGAAGCACTTAGTGCAACCCCTTGAGCGTGATTACCCGCTGAAGCAGTTATAACCACTGAGCCTTTAGGTAATTTATTTAATTTGTTATACGCACCGCGTAATTTAAATGAATACACGGGCTGTTGGTCTTCACGCTTTAACCAAACATGGTTACCTAATTTAGCACCGAGCTCAGCCATTTCGCTGACCTCGGTAACTTTAGCCAAAGGCTCCATGTTTGCTTGAATAATAGCGCGAAAATAATCGAGCTCTTGAGAGACCATAATTAACTAAGCGCCTCCAATTTAGCTAAGTCACGCACTGCGCCTTTATCAGCACTTGTTGCAAGTAATGCATAAGCCTTTAAAGCAGACGATACATAGCGCTCACGATCAACTGGTTTGTACGCCAGTTTTCCGCGTGCTAATTGTTTTTGTTTACGTGCTTCAAGCTCTTCATCACTTAACGCTAATGTGATTTCACGTGTTGCGATATCAATAATGATTTTGTCGCCATTTTCAACATAAGCAATTGCACCACCACTTGCCGCCTCTGGCGACACATGACCAATTGATAAACCCGAAGTACCACCCGAAAAGCGACCATCAGTAATAAGTGCACATTTTTCAGCTAGGCCTTTTGATTTTAAGTAGCTAGTTGGGTATAGCATTTCTTGCATACCAGGGCCTCCTCTAGGGCCTTCGTAACGAATAACCACGATATCACCGGCTTTTACTTCATCGTTTAAAATACCTTCTACAGAATCATCTTGTGACTCGTACACGACTGCAGTACCTTCAAAATGTAGCATTTCATCAACAACGCCAGCGCTTTTAACAATACAGCCATCAACAGCTAAATTACCCGAAAGTACAGCTAAGCCACCATCTTGACGAAAAGCATGTTCGACACTTCGGATACACCCATTAACACGGTCATTATCGCCCTCGTCCCAACGACACTCTTGGCTCATTGCTTTAGTGGTACGAATGCCCGCAGGGCCAGCACGGTAAAATTTGCGCGCTGCTTCGTTAGTAGGATCTGTTGCATCCCATTTTTTAACGAGCTCAGCCATAGTTGACCCTGCAACATGATTAACTGACATATCAACTAAGCCTGCTTTGCCAAGTTCACGTACGATTGCCATCATGCCGCCTGCGCGGTGCACATCTTCAATGTGATATTCAGGTGTAGCTGGTGCAACTTTACATAAAAATGGTGTTTTACGAGAGAGCGCATCAATGTGCGACATATCAAAATCAACGCCCGCTTCTTGCGCTGCAGCAAGTAAATGCAATACCGTATTTGACGAGCCACCCATTGCAATATCAACAACCATTGCATTCATAAAGGCTGTTTTGTTAGCAATAGCACGTGGCAATACATCTTGATTATCTTTTTGATAATACTCACGACATAAATCAACAATACGAGCCCCCGCTTCAACATAAAGTTGTTTACGGTCTTTATGAGTCGCAAGCGTCGTACCGTTACCTGGCAATGCTAAACCAATCGCTTCTAGCAGACAGTTCATTGAGTTTGCAGTAAACATGCCTGAACACGAGCCACATGTTGGACACGCAGAGCGCTCTACTTGCTCTGAATCTGCATCACTTACCGATTCATCAGCGCCTTTAACCATGGCATCTACTAAATCAAGTTTAATATCGATGTTAGCAAGCTTAGTTTTACCTGCTTCCATTGGGCCGCCTGATACAAATATTACCGGAATATTTAAGCGTAGTGCTGCAAGCATCATTCCTGGAGTAATTTTGTCGCAGTTTGAAATACAAATCATCGCATCAGCACAATGACCATTTACCATATACTCAACTGAGTCAGCAATTAAGTCGCGTGAAGGCAGCGAATAAAGCATGCCGCCGTGACCCATTGCAATACCATCATCAATCGCAATAGTATTAAATTCTTTAGGGACGCCACCGGCTTGTGTAATGGTTTCAGCCATAAGTTCACTTAACTGATTAAGGTGAACATGCCCTGGTACAAATTGTGTAAACGAGTTAACTACGGCAATAATCGGCTTACCAAAATCGGTGTCGGTCATACCTGTTGCGCGCCATAATGCACGAGCGCCTGCGCGTTTACGCCCTTCAGTTGTTGTTGCACTTCTTAATTTAGCCATAGTTACCTCAGTTTTTGCCGCAAAATAAGCGGGCATTCCTCATTCTAAAATTGGTGAGTAACCGAGTGATTCAGTTACTCGTAAATTGTTTTTCAGTTCGTAATTACACAGCCTGTTGTTGCTGTAAATTTTGTAAAGTGACTTCTTTGACATCCACCAGCTTATTTAACTGGCTGGTTAAAAGGTGAATTGGTTTATCACTATCTACCGTCATGTCTACATTATAAAAACCATCGTCCATATTGAGCTGAAAATGCGTAAGGTCAAAACCACGATGACGCACCACTCGTAAAAAGCGCTCTACCGCTATACTTTGGCTTTTTAATGCAATAGTTAGGCTGTGTTTCATTTTGCTTTCTCCGTCATCATTTCGTCGTTAGCAGCCCCAGGTGGTACAAGTGGCCAAACATTTTCTTTATCATCAATACAGGCATGTACTATGTACGGCCCTTTACTATTAACTAATGCAGTTATCGCATCATCAACTTGGTTAGCGTGAGTTATTGTTTGCCCAGGAATACCAAATACAGCGGCTAATTGCACAAAGTCTGGGTTATCCGACAGGTTAGTTTCAGAATAACGCCCTTCAAAAAATAGTTCCTGCCATTGGCGAACCATCCCTAAACGTTGGTTATCTAAAATTAATATTTTTACAGGTAAATTGTTACGACGAATAGTGGCCAGCTCTTGAATATTCATCATTATAGAACCATCGCCCGATACAGTGATAACAAAGTCATCAGGGCGTGCTACTTGTGCACCAATAGCCGCAGGTAGACCAAAGCCCATTGTCCCTGCACCACCACTGCTTAAATGATTACTCGGATGAGTAAACTTCATGTGTTGTGCTACCCACATTTGGTGCTGACCTACATCGCAGCACACAACCCCTGTTTTTGGCATGCGTTGGCTTAGTTGGTTTAATAAGTACGGTGCAAAAACCTTCTCACCTGGGTAGTCGTAACGCCACGCATGCTTAATATTCATTTCTTTATTTGTGTCACACCAAGCTTTAGGTGTTACAAAGCACTCAAGTGCGGGTAACGACGTTTTTAAATCGGCAATTAATGAAGCCTTAGCAGGTTTTCGCTTACCAACTTCAGCAGCATCTATATCTAAATGGATTACTTTAGCTTTAGCTGCAAATTTAGCTAAGTTGCCTGTTACGCGGTCATCAAAGCGTGCCCCTATACATACAAGTACATCACATTCTTGCACTGCGATATTAGCAGCTTGACCACCATGCATACCCAACATACCTAAGTAATGTTCGTAATCTGGTAATACACTGCCTAGCGCTTTAAGTGTTGATACAGCTGGCATCTGAGTTTTATTTAAAAATTGCATTAGTTCGTCTTGCGCATCAGCGGCTTGTACACCACCACCTACATACGCTACAGGCTGTTTAGCCTCACTCAACAATTGATTAGCAATAGCAACTTGCTTTAAATCTAACTCTGGTAAGTATTCATCAGCTGCTAGCCAAGGTTTAAAAGGGACTTGAGCCATTTGAATATCTTTTGGGATATCGACAAGTACAGGACCTGGGCGGCCGCTTTGCGCTAAATGAATTGCTTCTTGTAATATCTCTGCTAAGTCTTCAGCTCGTTCTACCATGTAGCTGTGCTTAGTACACGAAAGCGACATACCTAGTACATCTATTTCTTGAAACGCATCTGAACCAATCGCTGCAGTAGGCACTTGGCCGGTGATCGCCAATAATGGCACTGAGTCCATCATCGCATCAGCAAGAGCGGTTATTAAATTAGTTGCACCTGGGCCAGATGTTGCAAAACATACGCCTAATTTACGTGTGCTGCGAGCATAACCAACTGCTGCAAACCCTGCACCTTGCTCATGGCGAGTTAGGTAGTGTTTGACTGGCGCGCCATACAGCGCATCGTAAATTGGCATAATAGCTCCGCCTGGGTAGCCAAATACTTCATTTACGCCGTGTTTGGCCAATAAGTCGATTGTTAGTTCTGCGCCTGTCATTAATAAACCCTCATTCCTCAGTGACAACCCAATTACAAATTTTACCCTTAAAACTAAAAAGCCCTCCGAACGGTTAAGTGCGGAGGGCTTTTTTAATGCTTAAGTTTTTAAAGCACTACGAAGCCCTCGCGGGAATAATCACCACGATAATAATCAGGACTAGGTTAAGTGCGTTTGCAAGCATGTAATTAATACCAAATTTTGTTCAATTATCGCGAAGGTTATTCCTTCGCTCTCTTTTTATATTAGTACCGCGCTAGGCCCTTTAAGTCAACACCAAAGTTAATCTAACAAAAAGACTAAAAGGCAATTTATCAGGTTTTAAAATTCATTATACAAGCTGGTAGTGGTTTTTTTATGCTCTAATTTTAATCTCAGAAATTCACTATTCTTATATCCCTTATTTAAGGTTTGATTAATTTTTGAGAATATTTTTATAAATAAAATTATTTATCTCCTTCAGGTAATGCGTAGGTTCTCTTAAGCGACTCTTAAGTGTTGTTGCATAGCATGGCGTTGTTATTTTAAACGAGCCTAAATATGAACATAACTAGCCAAACACCAGCACAAAAAAAGCCAAATCGTAGTAAGCGGTTTTACATTCACTGTAGTGCAAATGCCTTTGTAGTGATGATTGCCTGTTATTACTGTTTAGTTATAAACATTCCTTTTATTCAAGGTTCGTTTAGCGCCATCACCTCCCTTGCATCTTTTTCATGGCTATTTTTACTTTCAGTGCCACTGCTTTTGTTATGCCTTTTAATTATTTTCTTTTCAATAGTGTCGGTCAGGTGGTTACTAAAACCAATTAACTACCTTTTACTGATAATTTCGAGTGCCGTACTTTACGGCTCATTAAATTACGGCGTCGTGTTTGACTATTCAATGATTCAAAACACGTTCGAAACTGATTCAAGCGAAGCGCTGAGCTATTTAAATCCGCAGCTCATAGGCTTTCTACTACTGTTTTGTGCGCTACCTGTTTTTATATTAAGCAAAGTAAAAATACACTTTACCCGTCCTCACCAAGAAGCGATTAGTCGTATAAAACTTATTGTAGCGTGCTGCTCATTAATTGCTTTAGTGGTCGTAAACTTTTACGCCGACTACGCAGCCACTGGCCGCAATAACCGCATTTTGAAAAAAGAACTCATCCCATTTCAGTATCTCTCTAGCGGTTATAAATATATGCGCGATCAGCTGCTGTATACCAATATGGAATTTAAAAATATAGATACAACACCCACTCTCATTACGCCTAACACCACCAGCGTAACTGTTATGGTTGTTGGCGAAACCGCACGAGCAGAAAACTTTGCTTATCAAGGTTATAAGCGCAACACCAACCCTTATACACAAAAGCATAATGTGACGTATTTTAATAATGTGGCGTCTTGTGGCACCGCTACTGCAGTGTCTGTGCCGTGTATGTTTTCACTGCAAACACAAGATAACTTTGATCGATTAGCAGCCGACAACCAACAAAACCTGGTTGACTTAGCACAACAAGCTGGCAGCGACGTACTGTGGGTTGATAACAACAGCGGCTGTAAAAACGTATGCACCCGTGTTGTTAACATTGATATCCCAACCACCCCATCAGCGCTTTGCGATGGAAAATATTGTTTTGATGAAGCACTGCTTGCTCCACTTAAGCGCAAACTCGCTAATTTAAACCAAGCTAATACCGTTATCGTCCTACACATGATGGGCTCACACGGACCAACCTACTTTAAACGCTACCCAGAAAAATTTAAGCAATTTACGCCCACGTGCGACAGAAGCGACATTCAAAACTGCTCACTCGATGAATTAGTTAATACCTACGACAACACAATTGCGTACAGCGACTTTGTTAACGCCCAGGTAATTGAGCAATTAAAAGCGCTGCCAAACAACATAGATAAGCAGTTTTTATATGTCTCTGATCATGGTGAATCACTTGGCGAAGCCGGTGCTTATTTACATGGTTTTCCGTATAGCTTTGCACCTAGCACACAAACGCACGTTCCTCTTTATATGTGGGCTGATGAGCATAATCAGCGCATTACTAATACCTGTTTAGCTAATTTAGACACCCGCGCTGCACGCTCACACAACAATATTTTTCACACCCTTTTAAATTTAATTGGCATTAAAAGCAAAACGTATCAGGCATCACTTGATTTACTTGCTAACTGCCAAACAACACCAAGCGAAATAAAACTATGAGTAATAAAACCGTTATAAAACGCCAAGGCTTAATGCGCCTTATTTTTACCTTAAGCCATTCTTTTAACGGCTTAAAATGGATGAGTCGATTTGAAGCGGCGTTTCAACAAGAGCTAGCACTGTTTTCATTACTCGGTGTGTTTGTGTGGCTACAAGAAATTGCACTAAGGGATAAATTACTGCTTATAGCTAGCCTGCTTTTTGTATTGTTTGCTGAGCTGGTAAATACGGCAGTAGAGGTTGTAGTTGATAGAATTGGCAGTGAATACCATGAGCTTTCGGGGCTAGCTAAAGATATAGCCTCTGCAAGCGTGTTTATAGCTATGCTAATTGCCGCTCTTATTTGGTGGGCTGTGTTATGGGCATAAAGCTAACTTTTATACCTAAAATACAAAATGCACTTGGCCCTGTATGGATTTTTGTTGTATTTGCTGTTTTGGCACTTAGCTTTTTAACACTTGCTCGCTTTGGATTAAGTGTATGGCAAGGGGAGCGTGTATTTGGATTGCATGCGTGGTTATCTATATTTATAGGTGGTTTAAGAGTTGATATAGCCACTCTAAGCTACATTATTATGCCCGCATTACTACTTACTTTACTGATGCAAAGCGTAGGTTGGCAAAATAAAGTACGCGGCCTCATTAAAATTTATTTAGTGACGATGTCTGCTTTACTTGTTTTTTTTGAAGTGATTACGCCTACGTTTATAAACGAGTACGATTTACGCCCAAACCGCTTATTTATAGAATATTTAATTTATCCTAAAGAAGTCACAAAAATGATTTTTTCAGGCTATAAGGTAGAAGTATTTATTGCTGTTATAGCACTTATTTTAAGCTGTAAATTTGCAAGTAAAATATTTAGCAATCAATGGCAAAGCAAGTCATCACTAACAGGTTTAAATCAATCAATTTTAGCGCTTGTTTTAGTATGCTTAACTATTTTTGGCGCCCGCAACTCATTAGGACACAGACCACTTAACCCCGCCATGGTCTCGTTTTCTACCGATCATTTACTTAACGACTTAACCCTTAACTCACTTTATAGCGTCGCGTTTGCAGTTAAGCAACTTTCTAATGAGCAATCGAGCCAAGACTATTACGGTAAAATGCCCACCGATGAATTACTTAGTATTGTGCGTAGTAACATGCAAAATACGCAAGGCACATTTAGTGATGTAACCGCCCCTACAAAAACGTTTCATGGCGCAAGTAATACAGGTAAACCCAAAAATTTAGTCATTATTTTACAAGAAAGTTTAGGTGCTCGTTATGTAGGCACACTTGGCGGTTTACCGCTTACACCTAATATAGACGCCCTTTATAAACAAGGCTGGGGGTTTGATAATTTATACGCCACGGGTACACGTTCAGTACGTGGAATTGAGGCTGTAATTACAGGGTTTACACCAACGCCTTCGCGTGCAGTTGTTAAGCTTGATAAATCACAACGTGACTTTTTTACCATTGCTGATTTTTTAGCGAAGCAAAATTACAACACGCAGTTCATTTATGGTGGCGAAAGCCATTTTGATAACATGCGCAGCTTCTTTTTAGGCAACGGTTTTAAAAGTATCGTAGATACAAATAACTTTAAAAAAATAGACTTTAATGGCTCGTGGGGCGCATCAGACGAAGACTTGTACGACCAGGCCGACATAGAACTTACTAAGCTTAAAAATCAAAACAAACCCTTTTTTAGCCTTATATTTTCAAGCTCTAATCATAGCCCGTATGACTTTCCTGACGATAAAATAACGCTGTACGATAAACAAAAACAAACCCGTAATAATGCTGCCAAGTATGCCGATTACGCACTAGGCACCTTTATCGAAAAAGCTAAAAAATCGAGCTACTGGGATGATACTGTATTTATAGTTATTGCCGATCACGACTCGCGCGTATCGGGTTCAAATTTAGTACCGGTTGATCACTTTAAAATTCCGGCCGTTATTTTTGGAAAAGGTATTACCCATAAACGAGATAGCCAACTAGCCAGTCAGCTCGATATTCCTGTTACTCTACTGTCTTTAATTGGCGCAAGTGGTAAGCACCCAATGATAGGTCATGATTTATCAAAGCCAATTAGCGACAACAAACAACGCGCAATGATGCAATACGACAAAAACTTTGCCTACATGCACGATAATAAAGTGGTGGTGTTACAACCACAAAAACCAGCAACCACCTATACGTATAGCAATAACCAGCTTGTACCACGTGAAAACGATGAGCAACTAGTTAAAAAAGCCCTAGCCCACGCGAACTTGGGTAATTTAGCCTACACAAATGGTTGGTATCATTAACCAAGTGACTTGATAATAAAGCCTTGTTAAAGTAACAAGGCTATTTTTATAAACCGAGTAAACATGAAAATCCTCGTTATTGAAGACTCTGAAGCACTAAGACGCAGCTTGCAAGTTGGCCTTAGCAACCTTGGTTTTACCGTAGATGAAACTGGTGATGGCTCAGAAGGGTTGAGTATGGCACTGAGTGGAAACTACGACCTCCTCGTACTTGATTTAATGCTACCAAGTGTTGATGGCATGAGTATTTTACAAGCACTGCGCAGCAGTAATAGCCAAAGCCGTGTGCTAATTTTATCGGCACGAAGTGAGCCTCAAGATAAAATTAGCGGCCTTATGAAAGGCGCTGACGATTATTTAACTAAGCCATTTTCGTTTGAAGAACTCCATGCTCGTGTCCTTGCATTACTTCGTCGCGGTTCACTGCAAAACCAACAAAATACCCTAACCGTAGGTGATTGCGTATTAGATCTCTCCCTTAAAACTCTTCATTACGAGCAACATGCCATTGAGCTCACGCGCAATGAATACAAAATAATAGAATGCTTATTTAACGCCCCAGAGCGAGTATTAGGGCTCGAGCTTATAAGTGAAGCGGTGGTAGGTCAGTTTGATATGCTCTCTAAAAATGCGCTTGAAGCACACATCTCAACCATACGTAAAAAAGTAAGACAGTTTGATGGCGAGCTCCCGATAAAAAATAAACGTGGATTTGGTTATGTCGCAACAACAAAATAAAAATCACTCAATAAAACGTAAACTCGTTAATAATATTAGCGCTGTGATCTCAGTTATTTTATTCACCATATTTTTAACCGTTGATTTAAGTGTTGATACTTGGGTGGAAGATCAGTTCAATCAGTCTTTAACTAATAAAGCTAACTACTTAAAAACCTTAGTTGAAGATGACAACAACGTGGTTGAATTTGATTTTGCTGGTGAGTTTATGTCGGAGTATGAAGCTGCAGATGCCACGGAGTTTTACCAGTTATGGCATGGCAGTGATGTTTTTGAGCGCTCGGACTCATTAGCGCTTTATGAAAATGCTAACCTGCCTTTTTTAGAAATGCCGATAAATGAATCTAAAATTATAGATTACGAGCTTCCTAACGGGCGTGATGGCCGCGCACTTATAAGTCACTTTGTAGCCCAAAAAGATGATAGAAACCCCACTCACTCTGCTGTTTTTAATACCATGACGCTTGCAATCGCAGCGCCCACCTCCGAACTTAATAAAGTACTGATTATTATTGATGTGGTTTTTATTTTAACCTGTGTACTTGGTGTGTTTGGTGTGCGCTATTTAGTGACACGTATTGTAAATAAAGGCCTGCACCCACTACACAACTTAAACGATCAAATTAAGTTACTCGATATTACCGGTGTTGCGCAAACAATAGAAAGCGACTTTAAAGTGGAAGAAATAGAACCTATACGTAACGAGCTAAATAAGTTTATTACCGTTAATCAGCAACTCTATAGTAATGAAAAACGCCTAACAAGCGACATTGCACACGAGCTTAAAACCCCTATAGCTGAACTCATAAGCCTTTCAGAAGTGGCTATTCGCTACCCTGACGATAAACGTATTAGCGACACCTATACCAGTGATGTACTTAATATTTCACAGCGCATGAAAACAATTGTTAGTAACCTATTACTGTTGCAGCGCTCAAGTAGCAGTGCAATGCAATTAAATGCACAAAATATCATGCTAAATAACTTAGTAAATCAAATTATTGATGAGCTGACCTTTAAGCATCCAAGTATCAAAACGCGTTTAAATAACGAAATAAGTGGCGAACTTACGCTTAATGTTGACGAATTTAGTTTAAATACCATTTTGTGTAACTTAATCGATAACGCACTATTTTATGGACTCCCTGAGGCGCCAATTAAATTAACTGCCGTAAATAACAGCACAAACATGACCATCTCTGTTAGTAACAAAGTAAATAAACCACTAAGTGGTGAACAGCTAATTGCTATTTTTGACCCGCTCTATCAGCTAGATTCATCTAGAACTAATAATCAGCGCCATGGTTTAGGATTATCAATTGTACAGAGCTTATGTAACTTAAATGGCTTTACTATTAAGGCCAGTAATACCGAAAACAATACGCTAACGTTTATATTAACGTTACCTCTGAAGTAAATTTAGGTTAGTATTTACACTACTAACCTTCGAGATTTTAAGGACAAACCATGAATGCTCTTACCCGTATTAGCCACTTTTTTATTGTGGCATTACTTATAACATTTAGCCTTAACAGCTATGCAGCTCCCGCCTTATATAAAATAGAAAAAAATGGCGTCAGCTCTTACTTATTTGGCACTGTACACGTTGGTGATGCCAGCATGAAAGGCTTACCTAAAAATGTAACCGATGCAATTAGCGCAAGCAAAGAAGTCATTGTTGAAGTTGATATAAGCAAACTTACCCCCCTTGAAATGCAGCAACGCTCAATGCCACTTATGATGCTAAACGATGGAAAAACACTGCAAACTGAGCTTTCAAAGCAAAATTATACCAAGCTAAAAAATTACTTTGCTAAAAAGTCGATTGATATTGCTATGTTTAATGGCTTAAAGCCTTGGGCTGTTATGGTGACTATGATGCAAATTGAATTTCAAAATGCAGGATATTCAGATAAAACCGGCATAGACAAGCAAGTGCTTAGTTATGCTAAAGAGCATAATATTAAAATTGGCGAGCTTGAAACCCTAGAACAACAACTACAAATGTTTGATGGTATGGCGCTATTAAGTAATGAAATGATTGAAGAAACTTTTGAGCAACTAGCCGATATTAATACTTACTTTATCAAGTTAGTTAATGCCTGGAAAAGCGGTGACATGGATACACTAACCGATTACTACAACATGAGTTTTGATGACAGTAATTACGGTGAAATTAGCGAGCAAGTAATGCTAACTAACCGCAATAATAATTGGGTTAAACAACTCACACCGCGTTTAGCAAACGAGCAGCTATTTATTGCTGTAGGCGCTCTGCATTTACCTGAAAAACACGGGTTACTTAAACAACTTCGAGATAAAGGCTTTAGCGTTACTCGTCTTTAAAATAAAAATGACCCCAATAGAGCTTACGTAAACAAACTCGCTAAGTAAGCTCATAATGTTTAGGTAAATTATGAAACGTTTTCAATTTGAGATTTTATTTTTTCTCACGATGCTTTTTATCAATGGAATATATTACTACCAAGAGGGGTATTTTAAACCAAGTGGTGGGTTAATCCTTGCCTCTATTTTTATTGCGATTGAAATTGTTATTTACTTAATAGAAAGCATTAATAAAAAATATAAAAAACGAACTAACAACTAAAGTCTTCCATTTTTAAGTAATTCTCTATTCCTTTAATTTTGTCTGCCGCATGATGATTTACATAAATCACAGTACTTGTATTAGCAGCACAAACTTTCTCTATTAGTAGCAGTACACGTTGCCTGTTTGCTTCATCCAAGCCTAAGCAAGGCTCATCTAAAACAAGTAACGTTGGATGTTTTACCATAGCTCGCACAATTAAAAGCATACGTTGATCGCCGTACGAAAGCTGGGTGAATGAGGTATTTTGTTTATCACTTAAACCAATAAATGCCAGCCACTGTTGAGCAATATTAATTTGTGCGTCGCTCGGTTTTTGATATAAACCTATGCTGTCGTAAAATCCTGAAATAACAGTATTTAAAGCCGATATACTTACGCGGTAATCCATATGTAGCGCGTTAGATATAAAACCAATATGCTGTTTTATATCCCAAATACTCTCCCCGGTTCCGCGTTTAAAACCGAACACTTCAATGTCATTGCTATAACACTGTGGGTTATCACCTGTTATTAAATTTAATAGGCATGTTTTGCCTGAACCGTTCGCTCCACTAAGCTGCCAATGCTGATGCTTTTTTATAGTCCAATTGAGATTTTTGAATATGCTTACATCACTGTAACTAACTTTAGCATTACTCAATTTAACTAAGGTATTACCGGTGAATGCCTTTTGCTCTTGTTCAGTATCCGGAGATGGCACATCCAATGAGGTATGTTCTAAATGAAGTAGTTTTAGTAAATCACTCAATTGCTCACTGTCTGGCTTTGCCAAAGTATGTAACAAGCAACCTTGGTTTACATAGCCATAGTGAGTAATGAATGAAGGGATTTCGTCTAGGCGGTTTAGTACAAAAACAAAAGTAATAATTTGGCTAAGTTCTATGAGTATTTTATTAAGCTGCTGGCAAGATTGTACGTCGAGTCCATGAAATGGCTCATCAAGCACGACTAACTCACTATGGGAGCTGAGTCCTTTTATAAGTAGGAGTTTACGAGTTTCACCCGTTGAAAGGTCTCTAAAATGCCTATTTAGTAATGAGCTAAATTTAAATAACTCTATTAGCTGCGCTAATAATTCATCATTATTACTATGCCCTGTAAAAATAAGGTCTTTAACGAGAGTGTGCTTTTCATGCTCTAATTCTTGAGCTAGTAACTGTTTATGTGAATCTGAAGACACGAGCATAAGCTTATTAATACAACTTATACGCTTACCACTTTCGCACTTAGCCTCACCGATTAACGCAGCTGTCAGAGCAGATTTACCAGCTCCATTAGCACCTAAAAGTAACCAATGTTCTCCTAGGTTTACTTGCCAATCTAGGTTGCATATATCGTAACGGCTTTTACCTTGCCCTTGTAAGTAACCATTAAATTGCTCAAGCGTAATTGACTGCACTAACTTTTCCTAATAAACCTTAAAACAGCAAGTTAACGTATATTAAAAGTGCTTAGCAAGCTTGTTATCCGCAAAATTAATTTATTTCACTAACAACGCTAATACTATTTAATGCGTCTTTAATTGCTTGCTGGCTTATTGGCTTATGAATATGGAGGTTAGCTCCGTATTCATAAACTCGCTCTATATCATTTTGTGAGGTATTTGCTGTTATAACAATAATTGGCATTACTTTATTAAGATCGGAACGTATTTTTTTAATAGCCTCAAACCCATCCATTACAGGCATATTTAGGTCCATAAAAACAATATCGTACTGATTTTCACTCACCATATCACACGCGACTTTACCATTTTCTGCGCAATCATAGCTTAAACCTAATAAACTAAGTATGCGGGTTAATAACATAGTGTTTAATGGGTTATCTTCAACGACTAAACACGTTAGCTTGTCGTTTACTTTAAGAGGTGTTGGGAGGGCTTTACTTATAGTCACTGGTAAATACAAAGACACCAAAGCACCATGAGTTTTATTATTTGTAAAAGTAATTTCACCATGCAGTGCTTTTACAACGTATTGAACCCGGGTTAGGCCAGTTCTTAACCCTTGAAAGTGATTGGTTTGTTTAAATGAGTCAAATTCAAGACTGGTAATCTTCTTCGAAAAACCACTGCCAGTGTCACTCACCGTTAAATGAAATTCATCATTTAAAAGCTTAGCTGAAACAGTAATTTCACCTTTTTGTGTAAACTTAATAGCGTTACTAATTAATTCTGTAAGTGTGTGCTGCAAACGTTGATGATCCAGTTTACATACACAATTTAACGATTCATCTAAACGACTAACTAGTTTTAGGCCTTTTTGCTTACACGCATGCTTGTAAGCTATTACTACTTTATTACACGACTCTAAAAGGTTTTCATCATTTAAATGCGGTACCCATTTACCTGCACTTAAAGCCTGCAAGTCTTGTAATTCATCTAATATGGCTATTAACCTAAGCGCGCAATAGTTAGCTTGGGTTTTAACGCTTTGCTGTTTATCAGAAACCTCTAGCTCCTCAATAGACGTAATAAGTCCCTGCAAAGGTGTTCTAAATTCGTGACTAGCTCTGGCAATAAAATGTTCTTTATTTTGACTTGTTTGATAAACAAAATCTTTTTGTTTTTGTAGCTCTAAAAGCGTGTCTGAAACCTCTTTTTCCATTGGTATAAAAACAAATCTTAACTCAATAAGTAATAATGTCATTGCCAATAACCAGCATAGTATCTCTAGGTTGGCGACCCAATTTACTTTTTTAACAGCTTGAGATTCAAATAAGCTCACTGCCTTATCAAGCTTTGTTAATAACGTTTCAACATGCTTAATAGAAAATACTGAGTGGTTTATCTCTCCTTGCTGATACAAAAGCCGCTCTGTTTGTTCTATATAGTCAAATACCGCTTTATCTAACCCTATCGTTTCACCAAAATATAAGTCTACTAACGCTGGATTTAAGTAAATGTATTCGTCATCAGAGTTTTTAGTTAATAATATTTGATGGGACTTTTTAAATGTATTAAGGGACTTCTCAAGTGACTCAGTATGAGCGGGCGAGTAATTACTGATGTTAATCATAGCATTACTGTGCCAAGCAATTTTCTGTGAGAGCATACGCTGGCTACCAGCGATGTTAATAATTTTTGCATCAAACTTTTGAACAGAAAAACTATGCTGCATTAATAAAGCAGAGCCACTTATTAATAGCGCTATTGCAATTAGTGCCCATCGGTAACGTGTTCTCACGCTTTTAATAATATTGAACATGTATAAACCAGTTTTTTTATATAAGTGTAGACTAATTTTTTTAAAACGAAGAATCAGTCAAAATAATTAAGCGAATTATTAATACCCAATAAAAAAGCCCAGCATCAAGCTGGGCCATAGTAGTAAAATTATATTAGCGATTCTCTAATCGATTATAATCGAACATTCCATATTCTATCCCACGATACTTTTTAGCTGTATCGTGCAATATATCGCTGTATTGCCAAAACTGTGGATGAGTACGTCGAATACCAAACTTAGATTTCAAAGCACCATAATCGGCTTCTATTTGCATCATAGGCAATTGCTCGGCAAAAGCATTTACTTGCTGCTCGTTATTTAAATACCAAATAGCTGCTGGGTAATCACCGATAAAGCCAGGAACAATAGTCGCGGTATCTTCATCATAAGCACGTTGGCCATCTTCGTTTAATAAACTAGATATATTGTAGTGCGCATTATGATGAATAATAGTGTAGCCCTTATGACTATTATCTTTTTGCTTTACAAGTACAAAAGAAAGCTGGGGTAACAAGTTTACCGCTTTTGCTGGCATATTACTTACTACATTTAACGGCTTTGGTACTTCAGTGTAGTTGTATCTTTCACTTAAAACTGGCGCTAAGGCTTCTTTCATCAAAGTATATAGCTCATGCTGTGGATCATCAGTTTTATAGTTAATACCACTTGGCTGACTAAATTCTCGGTTATTTTTAAAGAACTTAGATAAGTCAGGTGGTGAATTACGATACCACTGCTTTTTAATTTGATTACGTTTAGCCTCAGGTAACAATGCTAAAAAGTTTTGCTCTCCCTCTAAACGTAAAAAATCCATATATAGGCGTGTCACTAATTGATGGCCTATATTTCCGTACACATCAAAGCCTGCTACAAGCAAATAGTGAATACGCTCAAACAAAGCATAATCTAATATCCAGGTGGTTTTAGGCTCTTGACCAATAAAACCTTTAACTACAGTTGCACTATCAAAATGGCGGAAAATAGTTAGTGCCGCATTTTTATTATGCTCATCACCTTTCCAAAGTAAGTCTGTTGTAAGGTGCTCACCACCTTTGAACATTTTGTTAGCAAGCTCAACTTTCGCCTGTAAATACTTTTTCTCGCGAACTGAATATTTAACCCAGCTAGAAATGGGTAAGGCATTACTTTCCTCAGCGGCAGGAAGTTCTAATGCCTCTTCATGTTGCATTAGCATTTCCCCTACAGCCGGAGTCGCTACTTTATTAGGATCAGCAAAAGCCACCCAAAAATGATCGTTTATAACATTTAAAGCAATCTGACCACGACAAACAGGCCCTTTTATAAAGCCCATAATAATTAACTCTGCCTCATCAAGCATAAATTGATACTTAGAATTAATTGGAATAACTTCGAAAGTTTTAAAAGGGTTAGATGCTGCCTTAGCCTCATAACTCGGCATTTGCGTAACCGTATAATCTGGCGCAATAAATTGCTCATATAAACGCAGTAATTTAGCTTCATTAAGCTCAAGAGGTAAATGTGTTTTAGAAAGTATGGTTGTACGCTCTTGCATAAAACGATAATAAACACGGCTAACTTTAGGGTCATCGTATGGGCGACGCGTGTTAATTAACTTTATTTCCTCACCAGGAGGCGTACTTGAGCGAACTAGTTTGAAAAAGCTTTGTGGGTTTTCTGAAGTAAAATAAATATGTGCTAAAAACCAATGCTCATAAATATACCGTGCTGATAACTGATACTTTAAGCTATCTTGATTTAAAAATGCTTCCCAGCCCGCTATTTTATTCTGATCATATTTACTTGGTGGCTGAATATGTGACATTTTACCACCACCTTTAAGCCAGTTCTGTAAGTGATTAAACTCTTCACGCGAAACACCAGGTAAACCATAAGGCATGCCGCCATGAGGTTGATCACTTGCCAATCGATCGAACTCACCCATTGTTGCGCAGGTTTGCGAACGCGCTAACGAAAAGTCAAACTCATCACCTAACACTTCATTTACTGGCAATTCATGGCTTTGCTTTAACACTAAGCTATTAAATAACACACTGCCCGCTAAGTTAGCTTCTTCACTTTGCACGCGCTCATTTAGCACTGGCGTAAAGTTTTTCTCTCGCCATTGCTGAGTATTAGTTGCATCAAATAATAAACGGCTTGGGGTTGTTGCCAATAAACGAGTTCCATCGTAAACGAGCTCTTTACTCAAACCTCGGTCAATACCTTCAGGGGATGAGAGCTTCAGTTGACATGGTGCATCGTAACAACCATGACAAACTACGCAGCGGGTATCGAGTACAGGTTTTACATTTTGTAAAAAATCAGCACCAGCACCTGTTGTATGAGGCACCATTCTCTCTTGTGTTTGTTCAGGTCCAAAAAGATCATCGTAGTGAGCATTTCCCAAATATGCACAACCACTTAAAATAATGAGTACTATCGTACTTATTAGTATTTTTCTCATTCGTCGTCCTCATCACCTAAATCAAAGGTGGGCATCATATCCATTTGAGGAGAAACGAATGTATTCTGACCTTCAGTATTCAAAACAATACTTAAAAGAGGGCCATGCGTTAATGTTATCTGCGCATCGTGCTCTTGATCTAATATAGCTAAGTACAGAGGATTAGTTATAAGCAACTCATAACCGCTAACAGTAATAGCGACACTGCTATCTTCACTTGGGTTCTGGCAAATTTGAGCAAGTAACTCATCATCAAGTCCAATTGATATTTCAAAATCAGGCTGCTCTAAGTCTCTATTACTTAATGATTCATCTAATAGAAATAAAGGGAGGGTTAAATTACTATCTTGTTCAAATTCCATTGCGTTCTCTGCACTTTCTGACGATTTAATTGACGAGTATTATATCAAACTAGCGAGCAAATTAACGCTAAAGCTAATTTAACTGTGTTTAAACGTCATCCATAACAGATTCGATCACCGAAAATACAGCACCTTGAGGGTCGCATATAACACTAAAACGACCAACATCGGGGATATCTGTTGCAGGAACACATACTTGTCCACCTAAGCTAGCGGCTTTACTAACAATTACATCGCAACTCTCTACTGCAAAATAAATCATCCAATGAGCAGGGGTATCATCAGGCCATTCACTTGTCATTTCAAGCATACCGGCAATTGGTTGTCCATCGACTAAAAATAAAATGTAGTCCATCCCTTCCATAGGCTTTATTTCGCTTTCCCAGCCTAGTAAAGCACAGTAAAAGTCTCGACTTACTTTACTATCTCTTGTTGCTAACTCATGCCAATAAGGCGTATTTAATTCACCTAAGTGCTTACAACCTTTATGCTCATTCCCCTGCCATAGTGCAACAGTTGCGCCTACTGGATCTTTTAGCATCAACATTCGTCCTGCATTCATAACATCATGAGGACCGGCAATAACCTCAGCACCTAGTTCTTTTGCTTTTAGCGCACAATCATCAATATTATCGACGGCAATGTAAGCCAACCAATGACTTGGGATACCTGCACTAATTTGCTCTTTAGGCATTTCGTACATTGCAGCGATATCATCACCTTGCTTTTGTAGCATGGTGTAGTATATGTTCTCTCCAATAGGTTGATCGTCATGCCCCCAATCAAATAATGATGTATAAAACGCCTTACCGTCTTTCCAATTGTGCGTACAAAGCTCTGACCAACAAAAAACACCATGCGGGTGGTTTTCAACTTTACTCATGATTAAGCCCTTATTATTCTAATTTTACCTAAACGAACTCTGTCACATTTTATAAACTACATAATTGAACAGATCATAAATTGAGATTAGAGCAATAACTAAGCGGAGTCGATAAAAGAAGGACAAAAATTCGTTATCCAGTTGTTTCATATTTGAGGTTTTTAACGCAGTTAGGGTCAGATTTAATCCCTCAAATGGATTAAATATTATTGCTGATTGATACAAATTATTCGCCAAGAAGCGCTTCGCTTAGAGGAATACCTAAATCACTTTTCTGCAGACGTAAAAAAGCCCGACTATTTCTAGTCGGGCTCTCTACAATTTGAAGCCTGGTAATGTCCTACTTTCACATAGCAAATGCTACACTATCATCGGCGCTGTTTCGTTTCAC